>JAQGKM010000101.1 GCA_028290125.1 Hyphomicrobiales bacterium
TAACCCCTCCCCGCAAGGGGGAGGGGAATCGCGCGTCACCTGGAGACAGTTTCGACTAAGACGAACTACGCGTTGCCGCGATCTTCGCGGTACAGACCGAGCTTTTCCTGCACCGGGCGATCCGAGAAGGAGAAGAGCACTGCGTCGTCGTCGGCTTCGTGCACGACCGGATGCCAGCTCGGCGCGACAAAAATGTCCTGCGGCTTCCATTCGAAGGTCTTGTCACCGATCTTCGTGCGGCCGGTGCCCTCGACCACGGTGAAGACGGTCGCGTCCGTCGAGCGATAGCGGCTTGTCGCAAAGCCCTTCGGCAGCAGCTGGATGAAGGCGCCAATGGTCGGCATGGCGTGGTCGCCGGTTTCCGGATTGCTGTAGCGCATCTTCAACCCGTGGCAGGGATCGAACTCCTGCGTGCGGCGCATCGTCTCCAGCGCTTCGCGCGTGCGCGCGTAAGGGTAATTGAAAACCGGCGACGTCAGGCTGCGCGACTTCTGGTCGACGGGCAGCAGGTTGGCGCCATAACGCGCGAGCGAGTCGCCTTCGGGCTTCGACACCGGCTGCTCGTCCGACGACCAATGCTCCAGGAAAGACGCATCGAGCATCGACACCAGCGGTACGTCGAGACCGTCGAGCCAGAAGATCGGCTCGCGCGTTTCATTGCCGTGATCGTGCCAGGAGTTTGAAGGCGTGATGATGAAATCGCCGACATGCATCTTGGTGCGCTCGCCGCCGACCGTCGTGTGCGCGTCGCCTCCCTGCAGGATGAAGCGCAGCGCCGACTGGCTGTGACGGTGCGCGGGCGCGACTTCGCCCGGTAACACGAGCTGCACGCCCGCGTAGAGCGACGTCGTGATGCTGGATTTCCCGCGCAGGCCCGGATTTTCGAGCACCAGCACGCGGCGCTCTGCTTCCTTGGCGGTGATGAGCCCGCCGGCCTCGATCATGTAGTCGCGAATTTCATCGAACTTCCAGAGAAACGGCTGCGCCGCAGACTTCGGCTCCGGCGTGATGATGGACGACAGCACCGTCCACAGCGGCGTGAGATTGTCCTTGTCGATCTTGTCGTAGAAGGCACGGCGCTGCGGCGTCTCGATGGCTTCGCTCATGATCGTTTCCTCTCGCGTTGACCCTGCCGGCGTGGCGGGCGGGCGGCGTTGACACCGCTATTCCTCCGTATACTGTCAATTCCCGAAGCGCCTGACAAGCACGACCTTCGACCTCGTTTCAGAGCGGGGCTGATGGGTGCGGCGCACAATAAAAACGTGGGAGAAACGAACATGCGGCTGCACGGCTTTTTCAGGAGCGGAGCGTCCTATCGCGTTCGCATTGCGCTCGGCTTGAAGAACATTCCTTTCGAGCAGACCTCCTACGTGCTGCGGCGCGGCGACCATCGTAAGCCGGACTATATCGCGATGAACCCGCAAGGCTTCGTGCCAACCCTCGAACTCGACGATGGCGTGACGATGACGCAGTCGCTTGCCATTCTCGAATGGCTGGAAGAGACCCATCCCGAACCCGCCATGCTGCCGAAGGATCCGATGGAGCGCGCCCGCGTGCGCGCCTTCGCGCTGGCGATTTCCTGCGACATTCATCCCGTGCAGAATCTCGGCGTGCTCAACGCCGTCAAGGCGCTCGGCCATACCGACGCCGAAGCGAACGAATGGGCGCGGCGCGTGAACGCCGAAGGTCTCGACGCCTGCGAGAAGTTGCTCGCCAACACCAAGGGTCCGTTCTGCTTCGGCGACAAGCCCACTATCGCGGACATTTGCCTCATCCCGCAGCTCGTCAATGCGCGGCGCTTCGGCGCCGACACGTCGGGCTGGAAGCGCCTGCTCGAGGCGGAAGCGGCGTGCAACGCCCTGCCCTGCTTCGCAGCTGCGGCGCCCGAGCGTCAGCCCGATGCCGAGTGAGATGGCGCTCGGCGAAATGTTGCCTGAGGAGGCCGTGCGCGACGCTGCGCACGGCGGGATGGATGATGTCTATTCGAAACCCGGACATCTCATCCGCCGCCTGCAGCAGATCGCCGTGTCCGTCTTTGCGCAGGAATGCGCCGATCACGACATCACACCCGTGCAATATGCCGCGCTCGTGGCGGTGCGCGACAATCCGGGACTGGACGCCACACGCATCGCCGCGCTCGTCGCCTTCGACCGCTCGACCATCGGCAATGTGCTGGAGCGGCTCGAAGGCAAGGCGCTCATCGAACGCCGCGCCAACCCCGACGACAGGCGTGTGAAGATCCTGAAGATCTCGCGGCGCGGCGCGCGTCTGCTCGACGCCTGCGAACCCGCCGTGCTGCGCGCGCAGGACCGCATGCTCGATCCGCTCGACGCGCGCGAGCGTAAGGCTTTCACGACTTTCATGCGGCGCATCATCGCGCAGCAGGACCAGCCAAAATAGAAAACGAGGGAGAACGACATGGCGCAGGCTGACACTCTGCCATTCATCATCGCGGGCGGCGGCATCGGCGGACTCGGGACCGCGCTTGCGCTCGGCCTGAAGGGCTTTCCGGTCCACGTGCTCGAACAGGCGACCGAGTTCAAGGAAATCGGCGCCGGCATCCAGCTCGGACCGAATGTCTTCACGCCGTTCAAGAAGCTCGGCCTCCGCGACCGCGTGCTGCAGGATGTCGCGATTCCAACGGGCCTTGAAATGCGCGACGCGCTGACCGGCGATCTCGTCACGCGCATGCCGCTTGGCGACGATCTCACGCGCCGCTTCGGCGACACTTACGCGGTCATTCATCGCGCCGATCTGCATGGCATCATTCTCGACGCCTGCCAGAAGCTGCCCAACCTCACGCTTGAAACCAATGCGCGCGTGCTCGACTATGACGACAAGGGCGACGAGGTCGTCGTGTCGATGGAAGACGGCCGCCAGATCCGCGGCCGCGCCGTCATCGGCGGCGACGGCATGTGGTCGAAGACGCGCCAGAAGATCGTCGGCGACGGCAAGCCGCGCGTGTCGGGCCATATCGCCTATCGCGCCGTGCTGAAGCGCGAAGATGTGCCGGCCGATCTGTGGAATCCCGACGTCGTGCTGTGGGCCGGCCCGCGCACGCATCTGGTCCATTATCCGCTGCGCCGTGGCGAACTCTACAATCTCGTCGCCGTGTTCCACTCCGATCATTATTCGGAAGGCTGGGACCAGGCGGGCGACCCGGCGCTGCTGCATGCGCATTTCAAGGGCCAGGTGCCGGCCGTGCTGCGCATGCTGGAGAAGATCGAGACGTGGAAGATGTGGGTGCTGTGCGACCGCGAGCCGGTGAAGAACTGGACGGAAGGTCGCGCCACGCTGATCGGCGACGCCGCGCATCCCATGCTGCAATATCTTGCACAAGGCGCCTGCATGGCGCTCGAAGACGCGGTGTGTCTTGCTGAAAAGGTTGAAGCCAAGCCCGACGACGTGCACGGCGCCTTCATGGACTACCAGCAAGCCCGCTACCTGCGCACGGCGCGCGTGCAGCTGATGGCGCGCGTCTACGGCGAGGCCTATCACGCACGCGGCCCTATCGCGGAGCTGCGCGACAACATGCTGAAGTCGCGCACGCCCGAACAGGCGATCGAGGGGATTGCGTGGTTGTA
The DNA here is from genome assembly GCA_028290125.1 of Hyphomicrobiales bacterium. GTDB lineage: Bacteria > Pseudomonadota > Alphaproteobacteria > Rhizobiales > Beijerinckiaceae > Terripilifer. The sequence goes on from JAQGKM010000101.1 coordinate 3,585, forward strand.
TGGGGGTGGGTGATCGCCGCGCGAAGCGCGCCCTTCTCCCAGAGGGCATAGGCGCCCGCAAGCGACGCATCGGAATCCCCCTCCCCCTTGCGGGGAGGGGTTAGGGTTGGGAGTCGTGAGGCGGCTGAAGAACGCCGGCAAACCACTCTCGGACGAGCGGAAACATGTGTCGACCCCCACCCCGCTCGCTGCTGCGCAGCGAGTCGCCCTCCCCGCAAGGGGGAGGGAAAGGCCTGCGTCGCACGAGAAAATTCGATCAGCGAAGCGGTGAATCTGCGAAGCAATGACGAATCTTTCCGACATTGAGAGCGCAGCGAAGCAATCCAGGGGCCCCACGAGCGGCTTCTGGATTGCCGCGTCGCTTCGCTACTCGCAATGACGAAGACGGGGAGGCTTTCGCCTCCCCGTCTTCGTCAAACCAGCCCCGCCCGGATGCGTGACGGCACGAACGGCACTTCCCGGAAGCGCACGCCTGTGGCGTCCATCACGGCGTTCGCCAGCGCGGCGCCTGTCGGCCCCTGAGAGGCTTCCCCGGTGCCGAGGAACGGCGTGCCGGGGCGGTCGATCAGCTGGATGTCGATCGGCGGTATCTCCGAGAAGGTGAGGATCGGATAGGCCGTCCAGTCCTCGCTGCGCACGCCCGTTTCATCGAAGCGCACGCCTTCCTTCAGCGTCCACGACAGTGACTGAACCACCCCGCCCTCGATCTGGTTGATGACGCCGTCATGCGAGACGATGTCGCCGCAATCGCTGGCTGACGACACGCGTTTCACGCGGATCGCGCCGGTCGCCTTGTCGACCTCCGCCTCCAGCGCCACGGCCGTATAGGTCGCAAGATTCTTGTAGCGCGCGAAGGCGATGCCGCGTCCCTTGCCGGGCGCCGCCTGCCACTTCGACCAGCCAAACATCTCCGCGGTTTTCTGCAGGACTTCACGCGCGCGCGGGTCCTTCAGATAACGCAGGCGGTATTCCACCGGATCGACCTTGGCGCGCCGCGCCAGATCGTCGATGAAGCTTTCGATCGCCATGACATTCGCATAGGCGCCGAGCCCGCGCGTCGACGAAGCGCGCGCCGCAAACTTTTCCACGAAATGCGTGCGCACATGCACGCCGGGAAATTCGTACAGCGGAATGCCGTTGCGATCCGCAGCATAATTCGGCGCACCGCCGTTGACGGGCGTCGGCAGGGCGAAGGGCTTTTCGAGATATTGGGCGGGCAGAAGGTTGCCTGCCTTGCCGCCCGGCCGCGTGCCATGCGAGGTCGACCAGATCTCGTGATCCCAATCGAGAATGTCGCCCTTGTCGTCGAGCGACGCCTTCATCCGCACCACCATGGCCGAGCCGTACGGCTCCCACTTGTGCTCGTCGTTGCGCGACCACTGGATGCGCACGGGGCGCCCCGGCATGGCGCGTGCGAGCAGCGCCGCATCGGCGGCGGCGTCATCCATTCCGTTGTGACCGTAGCAGCCGGCGCCCTGCTTGTGCTCGCACTGCACCTTCTCCTTCGGCAGGCCGAGCATGTTGGCGATCGCCGCAGCCGTCTCGAACGGCGATTGCGTGTGCGTCTGCACCAGCATCGAGCCGTCGGCGCCCATCGTCGCGATCGCGGTCGAGGGGCCGATGGTGCCGTGCATGTGGTAGGGCCGGCGGAATTCGGCTTCGACGACGTCCTTTGCCTGCGACGCAGCCGGATTGGCGACGTCCTTGATGACGATGTCCTTGGCGGGTTGCGTCTTCAGCCAGTCGTAGACCGTGTCGCTCGTCGGCGTGCCTTTCAGCAGCTCCCATTTGGCGGAGCGGCGCAAGGCGTCGGCCGCCGCAATGGCCTGCTCCTCGCGCTGCGCGATGACGCCGATGAACGATCCGTCGCGCACGACCTTGGCGACGCCCGGCATCGCAGACGCCGCAGCCACATCCAACGACACGAGCTTGGCGCCATAGGCGGGCGGGCGCACGACGCGGCCGTGCAGCATGCCTTCGGGACGCAGGTCCTGGATGAAGATCAGCGCGCCCGTCATCTTGGCGGGGATGTCGACGCGCGGCACCGGCTTGCCGATGTAGCGACGTTGCGCAGCGGCTTTCGGCTTCACCTCGCCGGTCGCCTCGACCTCGACCTGCTGGCCGGCGACAAGATCCCAATAGGTGATGCTCTTGCCGTTCGGCGCGGTAATGCTGCCATCCGCGACCTTCAACGCGGCGGCTTCCGCGCCGAGCTTTTCTGCCGCATGCGACAACAGATGCGCCCGCAATTCCGCCGCCGCATGCTGGATGGCGACGCCGCCATATTGCACCGATTGCGATCCCGCCGTGACGCCCTCGTCGGGCACCACGCGCGTGTCGCCCGAGACGATGACGAGCCGCTTGATGTCGACGTCGAGTTCATCCGCCGCGAGCTGCGCGAAGGCGGTGAGAATGCCCTGCCCGATCTCGACCTTGCCGGCGAGCAAGCGCACCTTGCCGCCCTCCTCCAGCCGCAGCCACGAGGACAGTTTCGGATAGAGCTTCAGGTCGCCCGGCAGCGCGGGGCCTTCCTGCTTGGCGGCCTTTTGCGCGAGCGCCGGCGCGATCAGCGAAAAGGCGACGGTGAGCGAGCCGCCCTGCAGCAGCGTGCGGCGTGAGGGTTTGACGAACATGTTCATGGCTCACGCCTCCCGCGAGGCGCGCATCACGGCGCGCACGATGCGATTGTGGACTCCGCAGCGGCAGAGGTTGCCGTCGAGCGCGTGGCGCACGTCCTGCTCGCTGGGTTTCGGATTGCGCGAGAGCAGCGCCTGAGAGGCCATGATCATGCCGTTCAGACAATAGCCGCATTGCGCCGCCTGCTCGTCGATGAAGGCCTGCTGCAATCTGGAGGGCGCCTCGATCGTGCCGAGACCTTCGAGCGTGGTGATGTCCTGCCCCGTCACGGAGCCGGCGGGCGTCACGCAGGAGCGCACCGGCTGGCCGTCGACCAGCACCGTGCAGGCGCCGCACTGCGCGAGGCCGCAGCCGAACTTCGGACCGTTGAGCTGGAGATCGTTGCGCAGCACATAGAGCAGCGGCGCGTCGTCCGGCGCCGCGACATCGTGGCTGCGCCCGTTGACCTTGAGTTTGGGCATGGTCGCCTCCTCCCGTTTCCTCACAGGGCCGTCTGCGCGGTCCCTTTCGTCGGCAAGGTTGAGCAGGCTTCACGCCTTTGTCAAATAGGCACTTCAGGCGTTAAGTAGGGTGCAGCCGGGGAGACAGACATGCGCGTCGAAGGCGTCCCGTTCAGGACGATCAGGCCACTGGAATTTGGCGCCGTCGAGATCATCGACCAGACGCTGCTGCCGCATGCGTTCGAGCGCATCGTGCTGCGCGATGCGGAGGCCGCCGCGCGCGCCATCGCCGACATGCAGGTGCGCGGCGCGCCGTTGATCGGCGTGACCGCCGCCTATGGACTTGCGCTCGCGCTGATGCGCGACGAGTCCGACGCAGGACTTGCCGCCGCCATCGACATGCTGGCTGCGACGCGGCCCACCGCCGTCAACTTGCGGTGGGCGCTGGAGCGGCTGCGGGTGACGCTCGCGCCGCTGCAAGCGGGCGAGCGTGCGCAGGCGGCGTGGCGCCTGGCGGGCGAACTTGCGGAAGAGGACGTCGCGGTCTGTTCGGCCATCGGCGACCACGGCCTGAGCCTGATCCGAGAGATCGCCGCGCGCAAGGGCGACGCGCCGGTCAACATTCTCACGCATTGCAATGCCGGCTGGCTCGCGACTGTCGACTGGGGCACCGCGACGGCGCCGATCTACAAGGCGCATGACGCGGGCATTCGCGTCGACGTCTATGTCGACGAGACGCGGCCGCGCAACCAGGGCGCCTCGCTGACCGCATGGGAGCTCGGCCACCATGGCGTCGCGCATACGATCGTCGTCGACAATGTCGGCGGGCATCTGATGCAGCACGGCATGATCGATCTGGTGATCGTCGGCACCGATCGCACCACCGCGCGCGGCGACGTCTGCAACAAGATCGGCACCTATCTGAAAGCGCTTGCGGCCTATGACAACGACGTGCCGTTCTTCGTCGCGGCGCCGTCGTCCTCGATCGATTTCGCGATCGAAGACGGGTTGCGCGAAATCGAGATCGAGCAGCGCGGCCAGCGCGAGGTGACGCATATGAGCGGGCTGACCGAGGCCGGGCATTTGGAAACAGTCCGCATCACGCCCGAGGGCAGCCACGCGCTGAACTACGCCTTCGACGTGACACCGGCGCGGCTAGTGACCGGGCTGATCACCGAACGCGGGATCGTCGAAGCAAGCCCGCAGGCGCTCGCGCGAGCTTTTCCGGAGCGGGTGGTGTAAGCAGCGGCTCACCCGTGGCCACTGGATTGCGTCGCTGCGCTCGCATTGACGGTGCTGGTTGAGGCGTCGTCATTGCGAGCAGAGCGAAGCAATCCAGGCACGGCTGGTCGCAGGCGCCTGCGACAAAGGCCTGCGGAGGCCCCCCGCTCGGCTGCGCCGGGTCGCCCTCGCTACGACGAGGTAAATCCAGTCCCGCTGGCCCTGCGTACCCCCTAGGTCGCCAACTCGCGCGGCCACACTGCAAGGCGTCGTCATGATCCGTTACCTGCTGACCTATGGCGCAACGCTGGTTGCGTTTCTGGCTTTCGATTTCGTCTGGCTCGGCTTCATTGCGACGCGTTTCTACCGGGAGCAGCTCGGGCCCATGATGCTCGAGAAGCCTCTTCTCGGCGTGGCTTTCGCCTTTTATGCGATCTATGCGATCGGCATTGTGGTCCTCGCCGTCCTGCCGGGCCTGCGCGAGGAAAACTGGCGCACCGCCGCCATGCTGGGCGCCCTGCTGGGCCTCGTGGCCTACGGCACCTACGACCTCACCAACTTTTCGACGCTGAAGGGTTGGCCGATCATGATGACCTTCGTCGACATGGCGTGGGGCACGGTGCTGACCGCCATCGCGGCGACCGCCGGCTATTTCGCGGCCTCGCTCCTGAAATGATCAGAAGCTGCCCATCGGGCGCCAGTCGAGCAGCGCCTTGATGCGCTTATCGAGACCCTCGCGGACGCCGCGGTAAGCCTCCAGCATCGTCTCGCGCGTGCCCTGCACGGCGGTCGGGTCGAGCGTCGGCCAGTAGATGACGTCGACCGCCATCGTGCGCGTGAATTCGAGCGCGCGGTGATGGGCTTCGGGCGACAGCGTGATGATCAGGTCGAAGCTCGAGTCTTCGAGGTCTTCGAACGTGTGCGGCTTGTGGCGGCTCATGTCGATGCCGATCTCGTCCATCGTCGCCACGGCGAATCCGTCGAGCTCGCCCTGCCGCACGCCTGCCGAAGCGAAATAGATTTCGCGTCCGAAGAGATGGCGGGCGATTCCCTCCGCCATCGGCGAGCGGATGGCGTTCATCGAGCAGGCGAAGAGGACGGACTGCGGGCGCTTTTCGAGTTTGTCGAGCGCGCCGGGCGCCTCTTCCAACATGCGGGTCAGCCCTTCCAGTGCAGGGCCGTGACGAGCGTGAAGATGCGCCGCGCCGTGTCGAAATCGCAATCGATCTTGCCGTCGAGCCGTTCGGCCAGCAGCTTGGCGCCATCGTTGTGCAGGCCGCGGCGGCCCATGTCGATGGCTTCGATCTGCGAGGGCGTCGCGGTGCGGATCGCGGCGTAATAGCTTTCGCAGACCTGGAAGTAATCCTTCAGGATGCGGCGGAACGGAGTCAGCGACAGGATGTGGGTCATCACCTGCGCGCCGCCCGTTTCGCGAATGTCGAAGGCGAGCTTGGAATCGTGCAGCGCGATCATCAACTCGTAGGGGCCGCCCTCATGGCCCGGCACGCCGAAGTTGTTGGACTCGCACAGATCGTAGATCGCGATCGCCCGCTCGTGCTCCTGATCGGGATTGCCGCGGCCGATGGATTTGTCATCCAGCGTCACCGCGACGAGCCGTTTGGTTTCAGCAGCGGGAGTTTCGTGCATGCCTTATCCGAGGTTGAGGCGAATGGAGACGGAGCGCGCATGCGCGTGCAGGCCCTCGGCTTCGCCGAGCGCAATGGCCGCGGGCCCGAGCGCGCGCAACGACTCCGCGCTGCACTTCAGGAGCGAGGTGCGCTTGACGAAATCGTTGACGCCGAGCCCCGATGAGAAGCGCGCAGAACGCGCCGTCGGCAGCACGTGGTTCGAGCCGCCGACATAATCGCCGATCGCTTCGGGCGTATGGCCGCCGATGAAGATGGCGCCCGCATTGGTGATGCGGTTGGTGAGTTCGTCGGCATCGGCCGAAATGATTTCGAGATGCTCCGGCGCTAGCCGGTCCACCAGCGGGATGGATTCGGCGAGCGAGGGCACGTTGATGATGGCGCCGTAATCCTTCCAGCTCGCGGTCGCGATGGCGCGGCGCGGCAGCGTCGTGAGCTGGCTCTCGACGCTCGCGGCGACCGCCTCGCCGAGCGCGACGTCGCTCGTCACGAGGATCGATTGCGCGGCCGTGTCATGTTCCGCCTGCGCCAGAAGGTCGGCTGCGATCCAGTCCGGGTTGGCGGTCGAATCCGCCATGACCACGACCTCGGACGGGCCCGCGATCATGTCGATGCCGACGGTGCCGAACACGCGGCGCTTGGCGGCGGCGACGAACGCGTTGCCGGGTCCGACGATCTTCGCCACCGGGGCGATCGTCTGCGTGCCATAGGCGAGCGCCGCCACGGCCTGTGCGCCGCCGATGCGGTAGATCTCGTCGACGCCCGCGAGTTTTGCGGCCGCCAGCACCAGCGGGTTCAGCACGCCGTCGGGAGTCGGCACCACCATGACGACGCGGCCCACGCCCGCGACCTTCGCGGGCGCGGCGTTCATCAGCACGGAGGACGGATAGCTCGCCGTGCCGCCCGGCACATAGAGCCCGACCGACTGGATCGCCGTCCAGCGCCAGCCGAGTTCGACGCCGAGCGCATCGGTGAAGCGGTTGTCCTGCGGCTTCTGCTTTTCGTGATAGGCGACGATGCGGCTGTGCGCCAGGCGCAGCGCCTCGAGCGCGCGCGGTTCGCAGGCGGCGGTCGCGGCCGCGATCTCTGCCTCGGTGACGCGCAGGCCCGTGGCCGCGAGATCGACGCGGTCGAACTTGCGCGAATAGTCGATCAGCGCCGCGTCGCCGCGCGCCACGACATCCGCGATGATGTCGCGCACCGCCGTATCGACTTCCTCGGACACTTCCCGCTTCATCGCGAGAAGCTCCTCGAAGCGCGACTTGAAGTCGGCGCGCGTCATGTCGAGCCGCATGGCCATTTCACTTACACTCCAAACAATCCGCAGGCTGCAGCCTCTGGCTTATCCTTCAGCGGGCGCATCATCAATGGCGTGGCCGGGTTTGTGCCGCGCCGTCCAGCGGACCCCGAGGTCGCGCATCTGGGCGTCTACGCATTCGACATCCAACCTGATCGCTGCGCCGCCTGAAAAAGTCAGTTCGATGACCCCGGCGGGCGCCTCGGCTTCCTCGAAGGAGACACTGAGGAGGTTCAGGACCATCTGCCGATCCGCCCGGTCGAAGCCCGTGGAGGCGACCTTGACGACGGAATCGAAATGCAGCCCGGCCCGGCAGCGCTCCTGCCGACCGGCCTCCGCCGCCACCCAGTCGAACCGCGACGCCAGAAGCGCGAAGCGGCGCTGGGCAGGCACGAAGGCAAGATCGGCGACGCGCACGACGGCGTCCTGCAGGTTGCAGGACATGACCGCCAGATCTTCAGGGTCGAGCGCGATCAGGCGAAGGGCATCCCCGTCCGCCACGATCTTGCTGCTGTCGACCTGCTGTTCCATCGTACTGTCCTGCTCAGCCATCCTGTTAACGGGAGCGTGACGGGCAGGCAAGCGGGAGAGGAGTTTTCGGGCGAGCGCGCGAAGGCCGGCGGAAGGTGTCTGGGCAGGCGGCGGCATGGTCTCGGGCATGGTTTGATGTCTCCGCAAAGACAACGCCTGCCTGGTCATTTACGTTCGATCGGCGCCGCCGTCATTGCGAGCGAAGCGAAGCAATCCAGAGGCCGCACGCGTGGCTTCTGGATCGCGGCGTCGCTTCGCTCCTCGCAATGGCGACGCTTAGCCCGCCTCGCGCAACCGCTCGACATCCGCGCCGCACGCCACCAGCTTTTCTTCCAGCCGTTCAAACCCGCGGTCGAGGTGGTAGACGCGGTGGACCAGCGTTTCGCCTTCCGCCGCCAGCGCGGCGATGACCAGCGAGACCGAAGCGCGCAGGTCTGTCGCCATCACGGGCGCGCCCTTCAGCACCGGGCGGCCTTCCACGATGGCGGCGTCGCCCTCAAGGCGGATGCGGGCGCCAAGGCGCGCGAGCTCCTGCACGTGCATGAAGCGGTTTTCAAAAATCGTTTCGGTGATGCGCGACGTGCCTTCGGCGCGCGTCATCAGCGCCATGAACTGCGCCTGCAGGTCGGTCGGGAAGCCCGGAAACGGCGCCGTGGTGATGTCGACTGGATTGATGGCGCCGCCGTTGCGCGACACGCGCAGGCCCTTCGGCGTCTCCTCGATCCTGGCGCCCGTCTGGCGCAACACGTCGAGCGCCACCGGCAGCAGCGCCTCCGTGGCGCCTTCCAGCAGGACGTCGCCGCCCGTCATCGCCACCGCGCAAGCATAGGTGCCGGCCTCGATGCGATCCGGCAGGACGGTGTGGCGGGCGCCTTGCAGCGAGCCCACGCCCTCGATCTCGATCCGCGACGTGCCCGCGCCCTTGATCTTCGCGCCCATCTTCACGAGGCAATCGGCGAGATCCACCACCTCGGGCTCGCGGGCGGCGTTCTTGATCAACGTCGAGCCATGCGCCAGCGAGGCTGCCATCAGCGCCGTGTGGGTGCCGCCGACCGTGACTTTCGCAAAATCAATCTCGCCGCCGCGGAGGCCGCGACGCGCCTTGGCGAGCACGTAGCCGCTGTCGATCTCGATCTCGGCGCCGAGCTTTTCGAGAACCATGAGCAGCAGGTCGACCGGCCGCGTGCCGATCGCGCAGCCGCCCGGAAGGGAGACCTTCGCCTCGCCCATGCGCGCCAGCAGCGGCGCGATGACCCAGAAGCTCGCCCGCAAGCGCGACACGAGTTCATACGGCGCCGTGGTGTCGACGATGTCGGCGGCGTGAAACTGGATGGTCTGGCCGGCATAGGGCGCGTCACCGATGCGCTTGCCCTCGATGCGGTAATCGACGCCGTGATTGCCCAGGATTCGCATGAGCTGGCTGACATCGGCGAGGCGCGGCACGTTTTCGAGCGTCAGCGTCTCGGCGGTAAGCAGCGAGGCGATCATCAGCGGCAGGGCGGCGTTCTTGGCGCCGGAGACCGGGATCAGGCCATTCAGCGGGTTGCCGCCGACGATGCGAATGCGATCCATCTCACCTCTCATACGGCCGAACCGGCCGGAAAAACCCTGTTTGCGTCAGGTCTTGCGTCCGAACGTGGCGGCAAGAGGGCGCGCCCCGCGTCATCCACAGGCAGCCGCGCCCGCGTCAGGCGTCGTCGTCGCCGCCCGTCTTGGGAGCGGACTCGGCCGCGGTCGTCGCCCGGCCCCGCGCCTGCGCCTTGCGGCGCTGCAGATTGGCCCGCAGGGCCGCGGCGAGCCGCGCCTTCTCGGCCGCCTTGGCCCGCTCAACCTGCTTTGCGTGCGAATCGCTGTCAGACATCCTGTCGCCCGGCGCTCAGGCCGGCAAGCCGCCGGCAGGTCCGCGTCTTAAGCGCAATGGTTTGCCCGGGCAAGGCTGCGGCGGCGCGGCTGCCGGGCGGCGCGGAAAAGACTGGCGCCTACAGGTGAATTTCCGCACGAGCCTGCTTGCCATGCCTATCCCCCTATGGCACAAGGCGCCCACCGCGACAGCGCAACCCTCACCTTCGCGCGTCGGCCAAAAATGCTGTGGTAGCTCAGTGGTAGAGCACTCCCTTGGTAAGGGAGAGGTCGAGAGTTCAATCCTCTCTCACAGCACCATCAATTCAAATGACTCGTACGAGATAGGGCTAGCTTCTCTTCGAGAGCGCCCAAGATACTGACCGGGAAATCAGCGATCCGAATACGATTCCCGAGATCCAAGTCACGCAAGCGGAACGTGTAGACCGGCCGAGAATCGGTGGAGCATGTTCCCAGTGGTTCATCCGCCTTCCAAGCGAGCTTAACGCAAGACAGTCACGAAGGCCCCGACGTCGATCCGGTCGTAGAGGTCGATCACATCGACATTCGACATCCGGATGCAGCCGTAGGACACCCGGCCGCCGATGGACTCGGGCGCATTGGTGCCATGGATCGCGTAGAGTCCGCCCGTCAACGTCATTGCGGCCGCTCCCATGGGATTGCGGGGCGACCCGCTTGGAATAAGGTCCGGCAGGTCCGGATTGTCGCGGCGGATCTCCGGCGGAGGACTCCAGTTGGGACGAATGTATTTTCCTTCGATCCGGGACGTGCCTGACCATTGCCGCCCCGCCCGGCCGACGCCCACGACATAGCGCAGGGCCCAACCCGGACGCACGACAAGATAGAGCCGACGCTCCGACGTGCTGACGACGATCGTATTCGTCGCCGCAGCCGCGTCGAATGCGACGAGATCGGCGGCCCCGCATCGAAGGTCGAAGACCAATAAGGCAGGGACGATCGCCGCCGTCGTGGACACTAACCGGGTCATTGTACGCATGGAACGCTGAACTCACACGACGGCGGGCGAACAGCCCCCAATCAGAAGGCGTATCGGATCTGGCCGCGTCCGTAGAAGGCCCGTGTGTCACGCGCCAGCTGGCTCTCGAGCGACGCCGCCAATGTCAAACCATTCTGGAAGGTGAGGCTTGGCCCGGCGGACAGGAGAAGCGAGTTGGACGGCGACGCGGCTCCATAGACGACGAAGTTGGCGCCCGGCAAGGACTGGAAACTCGCCTGCACCGACGTATCGGGGTTGAAGTCATGCGCCCACGCGACCTTAGCTCGAAGCCGGATCGTCATGTTGTCGAAAGACGCGATCGTCTCGTCGATCCGGAAACCGAGTTGCGTGCGTGCGCCGACCGTGGTCGACGCCCGATACGAAAGTGCGAAGGTCGACGGACCGGCGTTCGAAGTCTCGCTGTAACCGGGCGTCGAGAAGGATTGCACGCCGATCGACGCGAAAGGCGCGAGCCAGCCAATGCGATAGCCGGCCTCTATCTGCCCTGCGACGTCTCGGGTCCGGAGAGACGCCGTCAGACGCGACGCGCCACCGATGTCGACGGTTCGATCCGTCGTCACGTCATTCCACGCGAAGGCCACGACCGACATCACATATGCGCTGCCGAAATTCGCTCGCGCGTAAAGCGCGGCCTGGGCGCCGTCCGAACGGCCGCCGCCGAGGCCCTCCGACAATCCGAAGCGGCTTCCGCCGCCGCCCAGCGCGAAGCCGATGCGCAATTCTGGAGACACGCGGTAATCGGCGCCGGCCGCAAAGCCGGACGCGCGCGTGACGCGATCGTGAGAGCCTGTCGCAGCGTTGCCGTCCGCCCTGCTCTGGCCTCCATATCCCGCGCCCCACAGGGTCCATCTTTGCAATTCGGACGGCGAGGCGGCAGCGTTCTTGTCGAGCGATCCGAACGCGGCGTTCGCGCGATGCGTCGACGAATCTGGCGCATAGCCGAGCGCACGCACGGTGCCGCGCCCGGGAATGTCGCGCTGGCTGGGCGACACCGGAGCGGCGTAGCCGCTCTCCGCCGCGCTGTCGAATGTCGAGTCGAAGATCGCCGACACGAACGAATTCATGGCCTGCACGCCCGCTGGGCGTATGCCGGCTGCCGCTTCCCCTGAAAGCTGCGTAGCGGCTGCGGCGAGTTCGGCCTGACTGGCGGTCGTTTGGAGAGTCTGGAAGGAAAGCGGCAATGTGCCTCCGCTCGCCACATACCGGTCGATCGCCGACGCGACTGAGCTCTGGTTGGTGGTCGACGACGCGCCAATCGACGACGCGTAAGTCGCCGCGGGCAGCATGCACACAGTGATATTGTTGGTGTCCAGCGTGACCGAGCCATTCACCGCGAGCGCGCCGCCGCACGCGATGTTCGCAGCGGTGTTCAGCGTGATGCTCGCAAGCGCGTATATTTCGCCGGCGAAGGACGTTCCCGTGCCGAGCGTCGCGGAGCTTCCGACCCGGAAGAAGACGTTGCCGCCTCGGGCGCCATTGACCAGATTGATCGCCGAAGCGCTGGCTGTGGTGAGGCTGCTTCCGATATTGAAAATGAAAACGGCGTTTGGATTGTTTTGAGCATCGAGCGTCAGTGTGCCCGTCAGTTGGCTAGCGGCGCTGAACGAGTAAACGCCAGGCGTCAGGACTTTTCCACCGAGGTCCTGCCCGGTGAGATCGAAGTTACTCTGGCGTCCCGCGAGGATGTTGTAGGCATTCACCAGATCGCTTTGCGCTTGCGCCGCAACCGCGTCATTTTGATAAATTGTGTAGGGTGCATTCACGACGCCTGGCGGAAAGCCGGTGATCGCGGAGCCTGGACTGAGGCCGATGTTGCCGGTTATGACGCTTGGCCCGGTGTTCGTGACCGAGGCCCCTGCCAGCACACCGAATGACGATAACGGTTCAGCCATGGCCGGAGCAACAGCCCCGGAGACCAACGCCAGAGAGAGCAGTCTGCTTAAGGAGCGTTGGGATCGATGTGACATGAGGCTCTCGTTCTGTGGATGGGTTGTAGTCTCCGAATCGATTCTAGGCAGAACCTGCCCGCGGTGGAGCAGACCGCCACGATGCCATTGATGTGTTAAGAGATTTTCGGTCGGCGAGACCTTATTTGACTGAAACCGTGATCATTGCGACATCACGAGACTGTCTTCTTCGGTGAGCCCCTCCTCAGCAAGATCTGTCTGCGCGCCGTCGATGTCACGCGCGGCGAGGAACTGTCCGTCGGGCAATTCTGTGTGGCGGCAGTTTCGCTATCAACACCGAAAGCTGGCCCCGCCGTTGTGCTGCACTCGGTGAAACGGCTAAGCTAAGCGTCTGTCATACATACAGAAATTGTTGGGGGATCGATGAAGCGGCTTCTGTCTTGTGTCACGCTGTCAATCATGATGGGCGCGTGTTCGATGACCTTGCCAGTGCAGGGCTTGGTCCAGGGCACCGGTGAGACCTTCGCGGGGTCCGCCACCGGTGAAATGGACGGCGGCGGAACACTTACAATCCGCTCTGCAAAGACGTCCTGCACGGGCGCTTTCGTCTATGTCACCCGTCGGGAAGGCAAGGGCACTTTCAACTGCGCCGACGGGCGGAGCGGCCCGTTCGAGTTCGTCTCGACAGGAACGCGAGGCACTGGCTTCGGCGATCTGGGCGGGCAGAAGTTTACGTTCACGTTCGGGTAGTCCGACGCCCTGCTTCCGTGATCATGCCGGGCCGTTTGGCAATCTCGCTCCGGAACTCCGTGCGACACCACCTGTTCTGCGCTCGACGTTCAGGACAGGAGACATGCCATGATTCCGAAGCTCGCCGTGTGCCTCATCGGCACTCTGTGCTTTGCCGAACTCGCGGTCGCACAGACGCCTCCAGAGAACAGGCCCACTCCGCAGTCCTCGCAGCAAGGCGCCCCGATTCAGGCTGGCGATCCCGGCCCGACCGATCCGGCGACCGGAATGGCCAAACGCGAGAATTACGACGCGCAGTTGAACTCTGGCGCAACCGACAACAGCACCGGAGCTCCGGCCGGCTCGGATGAGCAAAAACCTCGCTAGTTTCGCCAGGCGAAGGGCGCCGCCACACGCGAGGGTGGCGTCCAAAGTCATCCCCAGGGTGGCTCGATGTGGTCGCAGCCCTGCGCGCATTGCACCGCAGCAACGAATTTGCTGCGGTTTAGCTTGTGGAATGCCCTTCGCTCCTCTCTAGTCACCTGTGCAAAATACACAGGTTCGGAGAAATCATGGCAAACCTTTCTGAAAGCGACCTTCGCATCATCATCGGCGATGACTTCAAGAAAAAGCTGAATTCCGTGTCGGTCATTTCTGAATCGGCGACCGTCGAGGAGAACATGGCGGCCCGCAAGAAGCACTCGCAGCAGCTCACCGATCTCAGGTTCTCGTTTGGCGCGCTCGCTTTCACGGGAGCGGCTCTGACCTTTGGCGCCCTGTACTCGGGCGCAGGTTTCATGAGCGTTCAGGGAGAGCTCGGCCTCGCGGCCGTTCTGGGCGGCCTCATCGGTATCGTCGTGACGACGATGAAGCGCCGGACTGTCGACCTGGAGATGAACGCCGCGCGTGTCTGATCGCCCTGGCGCTCCGCCTGCCGCTTGGCACGACCGTTGAACGCTCGCGGCAGCTTGACGCCGCCACGAGGTTTTTCGCTTTGAGGAGCACCAAAGCAAAGCTGTTGACCCGGGCGCGCTGACGCGACCCGGGCGGATGACGTCAGGTCAGGCTGTTGCTGATCGACGTGAACTTGGCGCTCAGGCCCGTGCCGATATTGGTCACGGCGGTGATGATGACGACGGCGATCAGCCCGGCAATCAGGCCGTATTCGATAGCGGTGGCGCCGGATTCGTCTTTGAAGAATTTCTTGAACATGTAGCCTCCTTGCATCGCGCTTCAGATCGCAATCCTAGGATGCTGGAATTAAGAAACTGTGAGTTCTGCTAATAAGATAGAATACGTTCGAGCGAAGATGTGCCGCTACCGCAGCGTTATCGCTGCACTATACCGGCGGCGCTTGTGCTTGTTAGAGCTTAGTTTTCACCAACCGACGATCAACTTGCAGCCCTGATCGACACCCGGCGGCGTCGTGCGATTTTCAAACCGCGCGGGTGGATGATAGTAACGGCACGTCCTGAGTTTGTGTTCGGTCTCGTACGACGATCTGACCAGAAGCGCCTTGTTGCCGAGCCAGAGATAACTCCCGAGCGAGCAGACAAGAACCGTCGCCAGCACCATGACTGGCCCGAAGAAATGGTGCATCGGAAAAACTCCCTCCTGTGCACGAACCAGCGAAAATCACCTTTGCGCGCGCTTGTTCCGGCGACACTGGCCGCCCAGACGCCCAGCATGAGGCGCTCAGCCCAAGCTTTAGAATCCACGTGCGCCGCATCGCAAGCGCAAAATTATTCCGCTGCGTCATCCTTCGATGCGCGCGCGACAGATGTTACGGTAAAGTTCGAGTTCCGCGCCGCGCGGGAAGAGAGATCAAGCCATGCCGACCGATATCACGCTGCAGCAAGGCGCCACGCAGCCCGAAGCGCCGAAGAACTTCTACCGTCATCATCTCGCGCACCAGCATCTCGACCCCGTGTTCGGCAACGACTGGTTCGCCCTGAAAGCCGAGGCCTTTGCGCGCTTCTTCGGAACGCCCGGCTTCCTGATCGGTCAGACCATCGTGGTGGCGGTCTGGATCGCGTTGAACGCCTTCGGCATCGTCGTCTTCGATCTCTATCCGTTCATCCTGCTCAATCTGGCGTTCAGCCTGCAGGCCGCCTATGCCGCGCCGCTGATCCTGCTGGCGCAGACACGGCAATCCGATCGCGACAAGGCTCACTCGAAGGCAGATGCTTTTCATCGCGAGGAACTCCACGCCGCGAGCGACGCGCGGCAAAAGCTTGCCGAGGACCAGATGGCGTTGTTGTTGGAGATGGTCCAGCAGAACACGGTCCTGACAGAATCCGTCAAGGCGCTTACCGAGCGCGTCGCCGCGCTGACGTCGGAGGTTCACAACAGCGTTTGCCTGAAGTGACGACTGCTCACCTGACGAGAACGGCCTGGCCGCCATGCAGCGAGCCGATCCCCGGCTTGCCGAACAGAAAGCCCTGGTAGAGATCGATGCCCATCGGCGCCAGCGCATCGAGTTCGGCGCGTGTTTCGACGCCTTCGGCCAGAACCATGACGCCGAGTTCCCGG
>JAQGKM010000314.1 GCA_028290125.1 Hyphomicrobiales bacterium
GCCCTGCCCCCGGCTTTCTCGATGTCTTCTGCGGCGGAAAAGATCGTGCCGGGCAATTTCGGATTGGGCTCGGCGGTCTTCGCCGCAATCGCCACGCAGGCGCCGTCGCGCGCGGCGCGCAGCGCAATCGCGAGGCCGATGCCGCGCGACGCGCCGGTGATGAACAGGACCTTGCCCCTCAGCGTATCTAACATGTCAAAGCCCCTTCGATCGCGCCATGAAGGCCAGGAACGCCTTTTGCGCCTCGCCCGATTTCAGCGCCTGCGCAAAGGCCTCGGCCTCGCGCTTCATTTGCGCGTGCAGCTCCGCGCGATCACCGCGCAACAGACGGCGCGTGGCGGCGACGGCGGCGCGCGGCTTGGCGGCGAGCGTCGCGGCGCGCGCCTGCGCATGCGTGTAAAGCGTTTCCGCCGGAACGACCTCGTTCACCAGCCCGAGACGATGCGCCTGCGCGGCGTCGAACAATTCGCCCAGCAGGAACATCTCGCTCGCGCGGGCCATGCCGATGCGCTGCGGCAGCAGGAGCGAGGAGCCTGCCTCCGGCACCAGTCCGAGATCGACGAAGGGCATGTGAAAGCGCGTCTGCGGCGCCGCATAGACGAGATCGCAGTGGAGCATCAGCGTGGCGCCGACGCCGACTGCGACGCCCTCGATGGCGGCGACCAGCGGCGTCTCGAGCCGCGCCAGCGCCTCGACGAAGCGCCACGCCGCCATGTCGCCCGGCGCCTGCGCGGCGGCGATGAAGTCGGCAATGTCATTGCCCGCCGTGAATACGCCGTCGCCGCCACGAATGACGATGACGCCGATGTCCGCATCGCCTTCGGCGTCGCGGAAGGCGTCCATCATCGCCTCATACATGGCGGCGGTGAGCGCGTTCTTCTTCTGCGTGCGCACGAGCCGCAGCGTGAGCACACCCTCGGCGCGTGTGACGACGACATCGTTCATGGCTCACGCCTCCAGGAATGCGGCGGCGCCAAGCAACGCGTCGGCGCTGTCTTCGATGCTGCGCGCCAGCGCGGGCGCATGACTTGCCATGTCGAACACGAAGAACCGCGCCAGCACATGCCAGCGGCCCTGCGGGTCGCCTTCTGCCTGCGCGCATTGCGCAAGCGCAACGCCGCCCAGCGCCAGCGCGAACAGGCGCAGAAACGGCGCCGCGCCGGCGAGCGCTGCGGCAGGCTCGTTCGCCAACCGCTGCGACAGCCAGGCGCCCGCGCGCTCCAGCGCGTCGATGGCCTCGGTCAGGCGCGGAGCCAGCGCGGGATCGACGCCCGTAAGAGCCGCGCGCAGTCGCGCGAGTTCCGCCGTGAAAGCCGCGCCGCCCGACAGCCCGAGCTTGCGCGTCACGAGATCGATCGCCTGAATGCCGTTGGTGCCTTCATAGATCGCGGCGATGCGCGCATCGCGCATCAATTGCGCGGCGCCTGCCTCCTCGATGAAACCCATGCCGCCATAGACCTGCACGCAGAGAGAAGCGGTTTCATTGGCGATGTCGCTGCCATAGGCTTTCGCCACCGGCGTCAGCAGGCCCGCACGTTCCTGCGCGGCGCGGCGTGCATCGGGCGTCTCTGCGCGATGCGAGAGATCGATGGCGTTCGCCGTCATGTAGCAGATCGCGCGCGCGGCTGCGGTCGTGGCTTGCATCGACACCAGCATGCGCTGCACGTCCGGATGCCGCACGATGGCGCTCATCGGCGCGGGGTCGCCCGGCGCGCGGCCCTGTCGCCGCTCCTGCGCAAAGGCGAGCGCCGTCTGCGTCGCGCGCTCGGCCATGCCGACGCCCTGCAGGCCGACCGCGAGGCGCGCATTGTTCATCATCGTGAACATGCAGGCGAGGCCACGATTCTCCTCGCCGATCAGCCAGCCCGCGGCGCCTTCGAACAGCATGGTGCAGGTCGGCGAGCCATGAATGCCCATCTTGTGCTCGATGCCGGCGCAGCGCAGCGCATTGTGCGCCCCGATGGCGCCATCGGCGCCGACCAGGAATTTCGGCACGAGGAACAGCGAAATGCCGCGCGTACCCGCCGGTGCATCGGGCAGGCGCGCGAGCACGAGATGGACGATATTGTCCGTCATGTCGTGCTCGCCATAGGTGATGTAGATCTTCTCGCCCGTGATGGCGTAAGCGCCGTCGCCCGTGCGCTCGGCGCGCGTGCGCAGCGCGGCGAGGTCGGAGCCCGCCTGCGGTTCGGTGAGGTTCATCGTCGCCGACCATTCGCCCGAGACGACGCGCGGCAGATAGCGTGCGCGCAGATCGTCGGAGCCATGCGCGGCTAGCGCCTCTATGGCGCCGAGGCTCAACAGCGGCGCAAGCGCGAAAGCCATGTTGGCGCCGTTCCACATTTCCAGGCAAGCGGCGTTGAGGAGATGCGGCAGGCCCATGCCGCCGTGGTCTTCGGCTGCGGTGACGCCCATCCAGCCGCCCGCGATCCATTGCGCATAGGCCTCGCGCCAGCCGGGCGAGGTGCGCACGACGCCGTTCTCGAAGCGCGCGCCGTCGGTGTCGCCAATGCGAAACAAGGGCGCGAGCGCGCCTTCGGCCATCTTGGCGGCCTCATCCAGAATGGCGTCGGCGCTGTCGGCGAGATCGGGGTAAACGGCTGGCGTCAGGCCCGCCGCATGGCTCATGGTGAACAGCATGTCGGCGACGGGCGCGCGATAGACCATCTCTGTCTCCCTTGGCGGGCGAGCGCGGCTTGACGCCGGCCCGGAACGGACCGACAAACGCGACGCACCTTGTTGGTTTACATATAAACCAAATTTCGATCGAGCTCAATGCCGTCTCTCGTCACCCGCCTGCTGACCGCCGACCCTGCCGCGATCGACGCGGCGGGCGCGATGTTGCGCGCGGGCGGCCTCGTCGCCTTTCCGACCGAGACGGTCTACGGATTGGGCGCCGATGCGACATCGGGCGCAGCGGTCGCAAGGATATACGCCGCCAAGGAACGCCCGCAATTCAATCCGCTGATCTCGCACGTGCCCGACCTCGCCGCCGCTGAAGCGCTTGGCGTGTTCGGCGCGGACGCGCGGGCGCTGGCGGCGGCGTTCTGGCCCGGCCCGCTGACGCTGGTCGTGCCGGCGGCGCCCGGCTGCGCGGTGAGCGATCTGGCCCGCGCCGGCCTCGACAGC
>JAQGKM010000349.1 GCA_028290125.1 Hyphomicrobiales bacterium
ACGCCAAATTCCAATCACAGCTCGAGCGCGAGCAGCCCCTCGAGGCTCCCCACTGCCGCCGCCGGCGCAAGCTCGTCATATTCGTCAGGCAGACCGAGGCGGTTCACCCAGACGCAGCGCAGGCCGAAAGCGGACGCGCCCGCTATATCCCAGCGATTGGACGAGAGGAAGCAGACCTCTGCCGGAGGCAGGCCGAAACGGGCCTCGATCAGCTCGTAGGCCGCCGGCGCCGTCTTGTAGATGCGCAGCGGGTGGACGCTGAGCACGGCGTCGAGCCGGTCGGCGAGCCCGGCGGATGCGACCGCGCGCGCCAGCATGGCGGGCGTCCCGTTGGAGAGGATCGCGGTTTTCGCGCCCGCAGCCCGCAATACGTCGAGCGTGGGCACAGCGTCCGGATAAGCGTCGAGCTCGGCGTACGCCGCCAGCAGGCTGGCGCGCAGCGCGGGCGAGAGCCCGCCGCAGCGGGCGGCGGCGTAATCGAGCGCCTCTTGCGTCAGAGCCTCGAAGTCGCGGTAGCGACCGCTGAGCGAGCGCACCCAAGTGTATTCAAGCTGCTTGGTGCGCCACATGTCCGACAGGCGCGCGGCCTCGGGCCCGATCTCGCCGGCATGCCGGGCGACGGCGGAATGGACATCGAAGAGGGTGCCGTAGGCGTCGAACACATAGAGTCGAATGGGCATGGCGCTCTGCCGGTGCGTTGTTGCGCCCAAGGAGAGCCATAGCCCAAGGCCACGGGCAAGCGCGCCCTTTAGCTAAGGGCGGGGCGGCCTGGCGGTCGAGATTTCCGCGATGGAATAGACCGGGCAGTAGCCGAACACGCCGGTAATGAGCGGAATCAACCCCAGCCAGCCAAGCTGGTTGTAGCCGGTCGCCGGAAAACCGAGGTTGAGCGCATAGGCGAGCAAGGCGAGGCCCAGCACGATGCGCAGCGCCCGGTCGATGCCGCCGACATTGATGCAGAAAATGTTCATGTCAGACGTATCCGTAGCTGTGCGGTTCCGCCAAATTCCAGAGGTAGTCTGTAGAACGATCGCCGTTTCCGGCAGGCCGCGAATTGACGCGCGTCAAACCTGCGGCCCGATCTTGCCGGGCCGCAACTTCGTCGCGCGCACGCCGAACAGACGCAGCAGCGCCCAGAGAGCGCAGCCGTAGACGAGCAGACCCGCAAGGCCGAGCAGGGCGACATCCACGATCGCGGCGGCGCCATCGAACCGGCTCGCGAGGGCAGCCGACTGGCCGCGCCCGAAGATCGCCACGCAGGCGAGCGCGACCGCAGCGAACGCGCTCGCCAGCACGACCTTGCCGAGAAGAGGATCGAATTTCATCGCGCCCGCGCGACGGGCGAGAAACACCAGAAGGCCGAAATTGACCCAGGCGCCGACGGCGGTCGCGGCGGCGAGGCCGGCCGCGCCGAACGGCTGGAACAGCACGAGTTTCAGCGCGACGTTGAACGCGACGGCGGCGAGCGACACTAGCATGGGCGTGCGCGTGTCGCCCCTCGACTGAAAGCTCGCGACCGCCGAGCGGATCAGCACGATGGCGAACAGCCCGATGCCGTAGGCCGCCAGCACATTCGCGGCCGCGAGCGCCGCCTGTTCGGTGAAGGCGCCGCGCACGAACACGCCGCGCATGATGTGATCGGGGATCAGCGTGAAGGCGACGAAGAACGGCGCGGAGAGCGCGATGGTGAGGGCCATCGTCCGGTTCTGCGCATAAAAGGCGCCGCTCTGGTCGCCGCTTGCGAGCCGGCGGCTCATCTCGGGCAGCAGCACGGTGCCGGCCGCGATGCCGATCACGCCGATCGGCAATTGATAGATGCGGTCGGCGTAATAGATCGACGAAACACCGCCGGCGGGGAGCAGCGAGCCGATGATCGTGTCGGCGAACATGGCGATCTGCACGCCCGCCGAGCCGATGACGGCGGGCCCGAGCGCCGTGAAGAACTGCTTCGTGTCGGCGGTCCAGCGCGGACGCTCCAGCGGGCTCAGCACGCGGGCGCGCTTTGCCGCGCCGATCAGCAGCGCGAGTTCGAGAACGCCTGCGGCGGCAATGCCGAAACTCGCCGCGATGCCGGCGTTCGGAAACAGGAAGGCGACGAGGAGAAAGGCCACCATCACGAGATTGAGCAGCACCGGCGCGAAGGCCGCGGCGGCGAATTTGCCATGGGCGTTCATGACGCCCGACAGCAGCGTCACCAGCGTCACGCAGGTGAGATACGGGAAGGTGATGCGCGTCATCGTGACCGCGACCGAAAATTGCTCCGGACGTTCGGCGAGGCCCGGCGCCAGCAGGCCGACGAGTTCGTTGGTGAAGCCCCACGCGAAGCCAAGCAGCACGAGTTGCGAGATCAGCAGGAGCGTCAGGATCTGACCGCTGAAGCGGCGCGCATGATCGGCATCCTGCGTCTCCAGCACGCGCGCGTAGCTTGGCACGAAGGCGGCGTTGAAGGCGCCTTCGCCGAAGATGGCGCGGAAATGATTGGGCAGGCGGAACGCGATGTAGAAGGCGTCGGCCAGCGCGCCTGCTCCGAGAATCGCGCCGAGAACGACGTCGCGCAGGAAGCCCGTCACGCGCGACAGCAAGGTCATCCCGGCGACGGAGAGCAGGTTCTTGTACATGCCTCAGCCGCGCGCGGAGGCGTTGGGCCGCGTCGGATCCAGCGGCGCCACCGTGGTGTCGTCCTCGATGCGTTCGGCGACCAGATACAGCGGCCGCCGCTTCACTTCCGCGAAAATGCGTCCGATATATTCGCCCATGATGCCGAGCGTCAGCAATTGCACGCCCGCGAAGAACATGATCGACACGATGAGCGACGCATAGCCCGGCACGTCAACGCCGTGCATGAGCGTCTGGATGATGTAATAGACGGCGGCGAGCAGCGAGAACATCGACACGAACACGCCGACGTACGTCCAAACTTTCAGCGGCAGCGTCGAAAACGACATCAGGCCGTCGAGCGCGAAGCGCGTCAGCTTGCGATAGGAAAATTTCGACACGCCGGCATGACGTTCGGCGACCTCGAACGGCACGCTGACCGACTTGAAGCCGATCCACGCATAGAGCCCCTTCGAAAAACGCGCGCGCTCGCCCATCGTCTTGAGCGCCTCGACGGCCTGTCGGTCGAGCAGGCGAAAATCGCCGGCGCCGTCGGGCAGTCCGGTTTCGCCGAACTGCTCGAAGATGGAATAAAAACGGCGCGTCAACATCCGGCGGAGGGCCGAATCCGCGTTGCGGTCGATGCGCGAGCCGTAGACGTTCTTGTAGCCCTCGCGCCATTTCGCGACGAACTGCTCGATCACCTCGGGCGGATGCTGCAGGTCGGCGTCGATGATGACGACGGCGCGCCCGAGCGCATGGTCGAGCCCGGCCGCGATGGCAATTTCCTTGCCGAAATTGCGGCTGAACGAAACGGCGCGGCAGCGACGGTCGAGGGCGTGAATGCGGCGCAGGGTCGCCATCGTGTCGTCGGACGAGCCGTCGTCGATGAAGATGATCTCATGGGACGAGGCGACGCGCTCGAGCACGGGCGTCAGCCGCGCGAGCAGCGCTTCGATGTTGTCCGCCTCGTTGAAGACCGGGACCAGAACCGTGAGTTCCGGCGTGCCCATGGCGGTGTCGGTGATGTTCATGCGCGTGACGTCCCGAGGCGCGGAAGTGCCGCCCGTGTTCGATGCCTATTGCGGGCTTCGCTTTTGTGCAAGGGCACGCTGCGCCATTCGCTACCTTGCCCACGTCGCGGTTAGGGGTAATGTGTGCGCCCTCCCCAACACCGGACCCGCTCATGCTCGCCCGCGAATTGACGATATGCGCCGATGATTATGGCCTGACGCAGGCGGTTTCCTCAGGCATCCTGGAGGCGGTCGAGGCCGGCAGGATCCACGCGACCGGCGCCATGACGACGCGCCCGCACTGGAAGACCGCCGCGCAGGATCTGGCGAGCCTCGGCTCTGCCGTGGAGGCTGGCCTGCACCTCGACCTGACGCTCGGGCCGCCGCTGACGACGATGCCGATCCTCGCGCCCAACGGCAGGCTGCCGTCGATCGGCGCGCTGATCCGACTGTCGCAGTCCGGGCGGCTGCCGGAGGCCGAGATTCGCGCCGAGATCGCCGCGCAGATCAACGCCTTCGGCGAGCATTACGGACACGCGCCGGCCTTCATCGACGGCCACCAGCACGCCCACATGCTGCCGGGCATTCGCGACTGGCTGTTCGAGGCCGCATCCGCTCGGGGGCTGTCGGGAAAGATCTGGATGCGCGACAGCGCCGACCGGTTCAGCCGCATCATCAAGCGTGGCGTCGAGGCGCCCAAGGCGATGGTGGTGGCGCTGGCGGGCAGGGGATTCGGCAAGGCGGCGCAGGCGCGCGGCTTTTCGACCAACGAGGGGTTTTCAGGATTTTCGGCCTTCGATCCGCGTCGGGATTTCTCGAAGGATTTCGTCCGCTTCCTGCAGGCGCCGGGCCAGCGGCATCTCGTGATGTGCCATCCCGGCCGCGTCGATTACGAACTCGAACAGCTCGATCCGGCGACCTATTCGCGCGAGCAGGAACTCGAGTTCCTGCTGTCCGACCGCTTCAAGGACATCATGGCGTCGCGCCCGAAGGTGTGAGCCAGTCTGCGGGTTCTGGATTGCTTCGCTGCGCTCGCAATGACGGCATTTAGGTTGCGTGAATCATTGCGAGCAGATCGAAGCACTCCGGTCACGTGTCGTCCGGCATGGGCGACAGGGCACGAAAAAACCGGCGTCCTCGCGGACGCCGGCTTTCGTCTACTTAGTTATATTTAGCGCGAGTAGCTGATCTGCGGCAGCGCCTTCAGCTGATCCTTGGTCATGTTCAGGATCGCGTGATCCGGATACATGTTGGCCATGGTCGAGTTGGCGTTGCTGTTAGCAGCGGTCGATACCGTGGACGACGGGGGCGCGCCGGCCGGCGCGGTCGTCGTCGTGGTGGTGGTGGTCGCCGAGTTCATCGTGCCGGTGGTGCGAGCGGTCGAGTTGCTCATCGGCGTGTCGGAGAACTTGACGTCTTCGAACTTCAGCGCGACGCGGTGTTCGCCCATGCCAAGGAAGCCGCCGACATCGACCACAACGGCCATCGCCTTGCCCATCTTGTCGATGAGCACGTCGCCGATCTCGCCGATCTTCTCATTGTTGTTGTTGTAGACGTTGACGCCATCGAGCTTGCTGGCGCGCCAGAGGTTCGTCACCTGGTTCTGCTGCAGCGTCATCGAAGCGCCGGGAGCCGTGGCGGGCGCCTGCGCGTAGGCCGGGAGCGACATCAGGGCGGCGGTGGCGGCGATTGCGCCCATAGCGAACTTGTTCATGGCTGTCTCCTTCATGCAATCCCGGACGTCATCCGGGTTCGCCGACACAACAGCACAGCCGCTAGTTGGTTCGCTGTTCACCTCAAACTTTGTTGCGAACAGCGGAGGCGGAACCCGGTTGAGGCTCGGCTGTTGTGAAGCATCTGCAAAAGACATGAGGAGACAAACATGGTGAAGATTTCCACTCTGAGCGGCGTCGCCGCGGCCGCCCTCCTGCTCGGCGTCGTTGGCGCTTCGGCTCAGAGCCCGCGCGATTCCGGCGCCGGCAACACGCAGCCGTCCGGCGGCGGCGCTTCGAGCGCCCAGGGTACGAACGGCAGCCTCGGCGATGCCAGCGGCGCCCCGACGGGCAGCGGCGGCGCAGCCGCGACGACCGGCACGATGGCGACGCAGCCTGGCCAGCCGCGCACCGGCAACGCCGCGAACACGCAGCCTCCGGGCGGCGGCGCGTCCAGCGCGCAGGGTGCTTCTGGCAGCCTCGGCGAGAGCGGCGCCAAGACCAATGGCCCGGGCGCTTCGACGGCTCGCTAAGCCTTCAATCGTCATCTGATGCAACAAAAAAACCGGCGCTCGAAAGAGCGCCGGTTTCTCGTTGTGCAGATCGAGAAACTTACTTCGCGGCCGCAGCGTACATTTCGGCGACGTAGTCCCAGTTCACGAGCTGGTCGACGAACGCCTTGAGATAGTCGGGGCGACGGTTGCGGTAATCGATGTAGTAGGAATGCTCCCACACGTCGCAGCCGAGGATCGGCGAGGCGCCCTGAACCAGCGGGCTTTCGCCATTCGCGGTCTTCATGACGACGATCTTGCCATCCTTGACGGCGAGCCAGGCCCAGCCCGAACCGAACTGCGTGACGCCGGCCTGGATGAAGTCTTCCTTCATCTTGTCGACCGAGCCGAGACCGTCGACGATCGCCTTTTCAAGCTCGCCCGGAATCTTGCCGCCGCCATTCGGCTTCATCCACTTCCAGAAATGCAGGTGGTTGTAGTGCTGGCCCGCATTGTTGAAGAGGCCGGCGTTCTTGCCGAACGAACCCTTCACGATCTCTTCCAGCGACTTGCCTTCCCACTCCGTGCCCTTCAGCAGATTGTTGCCGTTGGTCACGTAGGCCTGGTGATGCTTGTCGTGGTGATACTCGAGAGTCTCCTTCGACATGTATGGCTGCAGGGCGTCGTGGGCATAGGGGAGGTCGGGAAGACTGAAGGACATCGGGACGCGCTCCTCGGAAATTGTTACGGCCCAGCGTGCGGAAGATCCCGCGTGGGCTCGACGTCTTACTTAAGGAGGCGAGGCCCAGAGGGCAACGGGCAGAGTGCTCTGGCCTGATGCCGATCGACATCAGGCGCAGCCGCAGCAATCGGCCGGACCCGGCCGCAACTTGGCGTTTTTGCCAAAGACATGCCGTCAGGTTACATTTACCAAACAATCCGCAAGCTGCGTGCGGGTCAGGGAAGAATCAGGAACGTGACGACATGAAGTGGACGGTAGCCGGGGCGGGGGCGCTCCTGTGCGTCGCGGGTATTTATGCCCTGATCACTGGCAGCAGCATCATCCAGGTTGAGCGCGGCTGGGCGACGTTCATCGTGGGCGCGGTCCTGCTCGGCGCGGGCGCCGTGGTGATCGCGATCGCCGCCTTGATGGGTCGTATCGACCGGCTGATCGCCGCCACGCAATTCTCCGCCGTGAATGCGCAGGATTTCCATGACGAGGACTCCGCCGGCGCGGATGCAAGCGACGGACAGGCGCCTCCTGAACCCGAGCCGACGCCCCGCATGCAACGGGCTGCACGCGATGTGCCGCCGCCGCCGCGCGAAGTCGCTGTCGAGCCGATGCCGACGCTGGAAAGTGTGAGATCGCAAGCCGTTGCGATGCCCGTAACTCTTAGCCCGCCGGCCCCCCAGGAGCCCGCCCCCGACGCGCGCCCGGCCGGTCTGCGCGACTTCGAATTCGTGTTCCCGCCCGGCGAGGCCGCCGCGAAGGAAGCCGAGCTCGCCGAGCGGGTGGAGCCGATCCAGCCGCTCGAAACCGCAAGGCCCTCGACCCTCGGCGGGTTGGGCTGGCTGCGCCGCGGCAAGACGGAAGAACCCGTCAGCCGCGAAATGCCGCCGGAGCCGGAGCCGGAGCCGGAGCCAGAGCCGCAGCCGTCGTTCGAGCACGACGTCGCGACCGCCGCCCTGTCCAGCCACGCCGCCGAGCAGCATCCCGAGCCCGCTCCGGAGCCCGAACCCGAAGAGGTTCGCGCGCCCGAGGAGCGCGCGGAGATGGCCGAGTTCACCTGGTCGGATGCCAAATCGGACGACGTCGCGCCGCCGGCGGACAGCAAGCCTGAACCCCAGCCTGCCGCCGATCCCTTCAGCAGCGACTGGCTGGAACGGGCGCTGGCTGGAGATGACGAAACGCAGGAGACATCGCGTTTCACGCCACCCTCGGCGCGTCGCGCCGCTGCCGCCGAGCAGCAGTCACGGGACGAAGCGGCGGCGGTTGAATCCGCCGCTGCCCTTGAGCCGGCGCCGTTCGAGGATGCGCCCGCAGGCCTGCAGCTGGTCCCGCCAGCCGAAACCGTCTTCGACAACAAGCCGGCGCCCGTCGAAATCGGCCGCTACCGCGCCAACGACGTCGCCTATGTGATGTTCTCGGATGGCTCGATCACGGCGGAGACGCCCGCTGGCGGCTCCTATCGCTTCACGTCGCTCGTCGAATTGCGCGCCTTCATCGAACGCGGCGGCGCCTGAGCGCGGTCACACCCCGCGCTCGCCCTGCACGCAATCGATCGCGAAAGCATATTCGCGGGCGACGTCCTTCAGCGCGTCGAAGCGGCCGGCTGCGCCGCCGTGTCCGGCTTCCATGTTGGTGAACAGGATGATCGGGCCGCCGCCCGTCATGCGTTCGCGCAACCGCGCCACCCATTTCGCCGGCTCCCAATATGTGACGCGCGGATCGGTCAGCCCCGCCTCGACGAGCATCGCCGGATAGCGCTGCGCGCGTACATTGTCGTAGGGCGAGTAGGACAGGATCGTCCTGAATGCGTCCTCGTCCTTGCCGGGATTGCCCCACTCCACCCACTCGGGCGGCGTGAGCGGCAGTTCGGCGTCGAGCATCGTGTTGAGCACGTCGACGAAGGGCACGTCCGCGATGATTCCGGCAAACAGTTCCGGCGCCATGTTGGCGACGGCGCCCATCAGCATGCCGCCCGCGCTGCCGCCGAGCGCGACGATGCGGCCCTCGCGCGTGTAGCGCTCGGTGCAGAGATGGCGCGCCGCCGCGATGAAGTCGGAGAACGTGTTGGGCTTGCGCGCCAGCTTGCCGTCCTCGTACCAGTGCCAGCCCTTGTCGGTGCCGCCGCGAATATGCGCGATGGCGTAAACGAATCCGCGATCGACAAGCGAGAAGCGCGCAGCCGAGAAGGACGCCGGACTTGCGTGTCCGTAAGCGCCATAGCCCTGCAGCAGCACCGGCGCCGAACCGTCGAGCGCGATGTCGCGGCGATAGAGCAGCGACACCGGCACGCTCTCGCCATCGGGCGCCGGTGCGTAGATGCGGCGCGTCACATACTGGCTCGCATCGTGCCCGGAGGGAATCTCCTGCCGCTTGCGCAGCACGCGTTCGCGCGTGCGCAGGTCGTAATCGAAAATCTCGCGCGGCGTCGTCATCGACGAATAGGAGAAGCGCAAGGTGTGCGTATCGAATTCCGCCATGTGCTCGAGCCCGAGCGAATAGGCTTCCTCGTCGAGCGCGATCTCGTGTTCCTCGCCGTCGCGCATGTCGCGGATGCGAATGCGCGGCAGGCCGTCTTCGCGCTCCAGTCGCACCAGATGCTGCGCCAGCGGCACGTGCGACATGATCATGCGGCCGCGCCGGTGCGCGATGAAGTCGCGCCAGTCTCCCGGCGTCGCGAGATCGGCTTCGACGAGCTTGAAATCCTCGGCGCCGTCGGCGTTGGTCGAGATGATCAGCCGGTCGCCATGGTGTTCCGAATCGTAGCGCAGCCCGGGCCTCCGCGCGGCGACGAGGCGCGGCGGCGCATTGACGTCTTCGAGATCGATGAGGTGCTCTTCGCTGGAATCATGATCGTGCAGATCGATGACGCAGAAACGGCGCGACTGCGTGCGGCGGATGCCGACGAACCAGCCCGGATCCTGCTCTTCATAAACGACGCGGTCGCTCTCAGCCGGCGTGCCGAGAACATGCAGCATGACGCGATGCGGACGATGGTTGTCGTCGAGCCGGACATAAAGGAAAGACGCGCCGTCGGCGCTCCACACCGCGGAGCCGGACGTCTCATGAACCTCGTCCGGCAGATCCGCGCCGGTCTCGAGATCGCGGACGCGCATGGTGAAAAGCTCGGAGCCTTTTTCGTCGGCGCACCACGCCAGCCTGCTGTGGTCGGGCGAGACGTTCACGCGTCCGAACTGGAAAAACGCCTTGCCGGCGCCGAGCGCGTCGCCGTCGAGCATGATGGCCTCGTCGCCCGCCGTCTCGCGCGAGCGTCGGCAGAACAGCGGGTGCTGCCCGCCCTGGCGGTGCTTGCGGTAATAGACGAACGGCCCGTCCGGCGTCGGCACGTCGACGTCATCCTCGCGGATACGGGCGCGCATTTCGCCGAAAAGATGCGCGCGCAAGCTTTCGCCCGGCGCCAGCATCTGCGCCGCATAGGCGTTCTCGGCTTCGAGCAACGCGCGAATGTCGGCCGGCAGGGCGGTCGGGTCGCGCAGGACCTCCTGCCAGTTCTCGGCCTTCAGCCATGCGTAATCGTCCTCGATCGCGACGCCATGGACTTCGTAGACATGCGGGCGCTTCTCGGCGCGCGGTGGCTGGGCGGTCTCGAATGCGTCATTTGGTCGGGTCATGACTCGTCTTTCAAGGGCGGGCGCGAGTCCCTTCAGATGGCGGCCAGAGCGAGTCTTGGCAAGCTTTGTGCGCCGCCCTTCGCCCGCTTTGAGCCATGTGATCAAATTACGCTGCCGGCACAGTAAAAGGCTTGCGCTTGGCTGTAAGCTTTGTCGTTATATCCAAGAGCAACAAAGCATCGTCGTAATGCGACGGCGCACTCCGAGACAAGAAAGACGCTACTAAATGGCAGCCGACCGGACTCAAGCCAGTTTCGTACAATTGGCAGCCGACATTGTTTCTGCCTACGTGAGCAACAATACCATTCCGGCGACGGACGTGTCCCGTGTCCTGCGCGAGGTGCATCTTGCCCTGACGCGCCTCGGCGAGACTGAGCCCGTTGCCGTGACGCCTCCGGATCAGCTGCGTCCTGCGGTGCCGGCCAAGAAATCCGTCACCAGCGATTTCATCATCTGCCTGGAGGATGGGAAAAAATTCAAGTCGCTGAAGCGTCACCTGCGCACGCAGTACAACATGTCGCCTGACGAATATCGCGATAAGTGGGGTCTCGGGCCAGATTACCCGATGGTGGCGCCCAATTACGCGCTGGCGCGCTCGCAGCTCGCCAAGCAGATGGGTCTCGGCCAGCAGCGCCGCCGACGCCCCTGAGCGGGTCGTGGTTAAGGAATTATTGCTTGCATAAGAAAATAATCCTGTAATAAGCTCAGTTCGGGTTTGTTACAGGAGTTTGCGCATGACCTTTTCCACGTCCCATCGCCTGATCGTGGCGCTGTACAATGACAATTCTTATGCCTGGCGGCCGGATGGCGACGGCGGCGAGCTGCGCGTGGTCGCGCGCCGCCGCAATGTTTCGGTCGAGACCGGGCGCTTTCCCGCCGAGGCTGGCGCCGCACTGATCGGGTCGGGGCTCGCCGAATGGCAGGAGCCCGGCCCGTCGCGCCGCGAACGGCTGGTGCTCACGGCGCAAGGCCGCGCCCGCGCGAGCCTGACGCAGGGCGACAATGGCGTCGAACCTGCGCGCATCTTCCATGGTGACGTCGTCCGCACCGCAGGCGCACTCGTCGAGGAGGCGGAAAGTCCGCTCGCCTGGCTCGCGCGCCGGCGCGGCAAGGACGGCGCGCCGCTGCTGTCGTCCGATCACCTTCAGGCCGGCGAACGCCTGCGCCGCGATTTCGAGCTCGCCCGCACGCTGCCCCGCGTCACCTCAAGGTGGGACGGGATGCCGGGCGCAGGTGCTGCCGCGCCGCAGGCCGGGCCGGTGACCGACATGGCGCTCGCGGCGCGCCAGCGCGTGGAAGCCGCCATGCAGGCCGTCGGTCCGGAATTCTCCGGGCTCCTCATAGATGTCTGCGGGTTCCTGAAGGGCCTCGAGACGGTGGAGAGCGAGCGCCGCTGGCCACGCCGCTCGGGCCGCATCGTGCTCGATCTCGCGCTCGGGCGTCTCGCGCGGCATTACGGGATCGGCGCGCGGCCCGCGCCCGCGAGCGCACCCATGCGCCACTGGGGCGCACAGGATTACCGCCCGTCGCTGACTTAGGCCGTGGCGAGCGCCGCGCGTGCATCGGACTTGATGCGCTCGACCATCGAGCGCACGCCGTTCGAGCGCTGCGGCGTCAGATGGGCGTCGAGCCCGAGCTTCTTGAACAGATCCTGCGCGTCGGTGGCCAGGATCTCCTGCGCCGGTCGTCCCGAATAGAGCGCCAGCACCAGATAGACGAGGCCGCGCACGATATGCGCGTCGCTGTCGCCGCGCAGGGTGAGCACAGGCGCGTTGCCGGCGCGCGTGACGTTGGTCTCGACCCAGACCTGGCTCGCGCAGCCGCGCACCTTGTTGTCCTCGTTGTGCGCCGCCTCGGGCAATGGCTCGAGTTCGCGGCCGAGTTCGATCAGATAGCGGTAGCGATCGTCCCACTCGTCGAGGAGGTCGAAATTGTCGATGATGTCGTCGATCGTCGCTGTCATTACGCCTGCGCCCGAAGTCTGCCGCCCGAAAAGGTCTTCGCGGCTCTATATGGCGTCCACGGGGGCGAGCGCCAGCCTTTAGCGGCGGGCGGCCAGAGTCGCCGGGCCTCGCCAGCCGGGCGTGCGATCGCCGGGCTGCAGGGTATCCTGCGAGTGATCGCGCGGCGCGTCCTGTACGGATGCGGGGTCGAACGTCTGGCCGAGTGTGATCGCCTGCGCGGCGCAGCCGATCGGGTCCTTCACGCACAAGGCCTGGGCCTGGCGCGCGAGCGCGTGCGTGCCCTTCTGGGTCGCGTCGGCAAGATCTGCGCGCAGGCTCTCGCCGTCCCACGGCAGCGCCATGAAGACCAGACCGAGCCAGAACAGACTGCGGATCATAAAGAACATCACACGACCCTTGAGCGCGCATTTGCGCCCATCCATCGTGATCGACTCAAATAAAATTCGAGTCAAACGCGTGCTTGGCTTTGTAATATTGGCGTTATTCTTTGATTCACCAAGGTAACGCCGAAACGTCAATGAAGCCGTATTTGCAAGGTTCGGCTGACGTTGAGGAACTGCTAACCATGTCGCCTGAAAGGCGCTCCGGGTTGCTGTGAAGGCCGGGTTTTCAACATGGTTACCCTGTTTCCGGGCTTGGCGTTTAGCACTCACTTAAGGCCCTGCTGCGAAGGTGGCGACGTTGAATGGCGTCTCGCCTCTGGTGACGGAATTGGGTCAATTGCCGCGACTGTCTGAACGTCTCGATACGCTGGTGCATGAGAGCGCAGGCGCTTGCCCGCTGACGCGCGCACGCCACGCCGCCTTCATCCGCCTTCACCTGTTGAAGCCGCTGTGCGCGAGCATAGCCGCGCCGCTCGTGCTCGCCATCGCGGGCGTGCCTGCGCCGTGGCAGGCCGCCGCCTTCGGTCTCGCCATGCTGCCGCTCGCCGGCGTGGCGCTCGCCTCGCAGCGCGGCGCTCTGGCGGAAGCGCAGGCCATCGGCCTCGCCGCCCTCGCCGGACTTGCCTGCATCGCGGCGCTCGCCTCCGGGCCCGGCTTCGCCGCCGGCCTGTTCCTTTGCCTTATGCCTTTCGAGGCGGCGCTGGCGGGTTCGCCGCGCGCGCTGAAGACTGCGTGCATCGCGGCCGCGTCGCTCGGCGCGCTCCTGCTCGCCACCAGCGCTGCGGGCGTGCTTCCACAAGCCGGCGCCTCGCCGCTCGCCGATGCGGCGCTTGGCGCCTGCGCCATCGCCTATGGACTCGGCCTGGCGCATGTCTGGCGCTCCGAGATGCTGATGCGCGAAGCCATGCACGGGCGTGAACGCGCCGAGCACGCGCTGTTGCGGGCGCTCGTCAGCGACGTCGCCCTGCAGTTCGATCGTGCCGGCATTGTTCTTTCTGTGACGGGCGATTGCGCACAGGCGCTCGGGCTTCGTCCACGCGAATTGTCGGGCCGTGGCCTGTTCGAGCGCGTGCAGGTCGCCGACCGCCCGGTGTTCCTGAAGGCGCTATCGGATGCGGCGCGGTTGAAGGATGGCGCCACGGTGCGCCTGCGCCTGCGCGGTCCCGATGTCGGCAGCGCCCGCGGCGCCTTCGCGGAACCGGCGTTCCGGAATGTCGAAATTCGTATGCAGCACCTCTCCGGAGAGGGCGAGGCCGCGGTTCTCAGCGCGTTGATGCGCGATGTCACGGATCTCGTCGCCGCCGAGCGCATCGTCTCGTCGCCGCCCGTCGTCGTGCGCGAAGACAGTGACTGGAAGAGCCGTCTGCTCGCCAACGTCAGTCACGAACTGCGCACGCCGCTCAACGCCATCATCGGCTTCGCGCAATTGCTGGGCGGCGAGCGCGCCGCGCCGAGCGATGCCCAGCGTCGCGAATATGCCGACATCATCCATGCCTCGGGCCAGCATCTGCTGAGCATCGTCAACGCGCTGCTCGACATGTCGAAGATGGATGCGGGACGATTCCAGATCGCCGCCGCGCCGCTCGACCTGCCGCAACTGATCGACACCTGCTGCGACATCGTCCGGCTCAAGGCGCAGGAAGCGCAGGTCGACATCCAGCGGGACGTCACGGCCAACCTCGGGCTTGTCGCCGACGAGCGCGCCTGCCGCCAGATCGTGCTCAATCTTTTGTCCAACGCCATCAAGTTCACGCCGAAAGGCGGCCGCGTGACGCTGCAGGCGCGCAACGATGGCGGCCATCTCGTGTTGTCTGTTGCGGACACCGGCATCGGCGTGAGCCTCGCCGACCTGCCGCGGCTAGGCGACCCGTTCTTCCAGGCGCACGCCGATCATCATGCGCCGCATGAGGGCACGGGTCTCGGGCTTTCGGTGGTGAAAGGTCTTGTCGGTCTGCACGGCGGATCCATCTCGGTGGAGAGCGCGCCGGGGCAGGGGACCTGCGTGACCATTCGCCTGCCGAGCGACGGCCACGCGCCGCAAAAACGCGCGCCCGAAAGCGCGACGATCGAGATTATTCCGAGGCGTGCTGCAGCGCCTGTCCACGACGTGACGATGGTGAAGAAAATTGCGTGAAGCTCTCGCCCGATCTGACCATGATTTCGTGCTCTCCACGCCCGCGCGTCCCAAGCGCGCGCGGCAGAAGAGCGGCAGCCCCATGGCCTTCGCCAGCGCGGCCTTGCTGCGACGGCCCGGTCGCACGCTGGCGGCCGTCGTCTTCGCCGGCATGCTGTGCGGCATCGCCGCCAACGCGCTGTTCTTCCAGACCGCGCGCCATCCCGCGCCGATCTTCAAGGGACCGGTCATCGCGCGTCCTGCGCATCCGGTGAGCGCGCCCGCGCAGCAGAGCATTCCGCTGCCGCCGCAGCGCCCGAGCGAAAGAACCGCTGCGCCGCAGTCGCCAATGGCGCCCGCCGCGAGCGTCGCGCGTCCGGTCGAGGCGGCCCCGAAGGACCAGATCGGCGCCTTGCTGTCGGGCGGATCGTCGAATGCGTCGGCCGATCCCGCGCCGCGCATCGTTGCGGCCCAGAAGGCGCTGATGAAACTTGGTTACGTCGTCAAGGCGGATGGCGTGATGGGCGCCGGCACGCGCAAGGCGATCGAGATGTTCGAACAATCGCGCAAACTGCCTGTCACCGGAGACCTGTCGTCGCGCGTCTCGCGCGAACTGTCGGCGCTCTCCGGCGTGGCCGTTCCCTGATGCACCTCCGCGCGGATTTTTGGGTTGCGGCTTACGTGCGCCGGGTCGGAGTGGAAGGCGCCTTCGCGATGCTGCGCCGTCGCGGCGCCGCGGAAGCCGGCGCGATTTTTGTGAAGGTCGACCGGCTGGACGGTCACGCTGCGCTCTACGGCCCCGCGCCGCAGTCGGAACTCGCAGACCGCACCGGCATCGACCGCCTGTGGATGCGCCTGCACAAGGAAGAATGGACCGACCCCGCCACCGTCGAGGAAAAGATGGCGCGCGAGATGAAGTTCGATCCCGACCTGTGGCTCATCGAAGTCGAAGACCCGAAGGGCCGCTGCTTCCTGGACCTGGCCGA
>JAQGKM010000377.1 GCA_028290125.1 Hyphomicrobiales bacterium
GCAATGACGGCGGTGGAAATCCAAAAACGCGCCCCGTCATTGCGAGCGAAGCGAAGCAATCCAGAGCCGCACGTGAGGCCTTGACGCCTTGGCGTCGCAGCGTGACGCGCGGCGTCGAGGGCAGCTGACTGGATTGCTTCGCTCCGCTCGCAATGACGGTCATGGAAATCCAAAAACGCCTGCCCCGTCATTGCGAGCGAAGCGAAGCAATCCAGAGCCGCGCGTGAGGCCTTGACGCCTTGCCGTCGCAGCGAGACGCGCGGCGTTGAAGGCAGCTGATTGGATTGCTTCGCTCTGCTCGCAATGACGGCCATGGAAATTCAAAAACGCCTGCCCCGTCATTGCGAGCGCAGCAAAGCAATCCAGAGCCGCACGTGAGGCATTGACGCCTTGCCGTCGCAGCGGGACGCGCGGCGTTGAAGGCAGCTGACTGGATTGCTTCGCTCTGCTCGCAATGACGAAAAAAAGGCCCGCGTGACGCGGGCCTTTTCGATTCCAGTCAGTAGCAGCCGATCAGCCCTTGGTGATCAGCGCAGGCTTCGAGGCCGGCACGAACTTCTTGGGGTCGTCCCAACGATAGGTCAGGCCAACCGAGATGATGTCGACGTGCGCCTTTGTGTTGGCGACGAACGCCGCAGGCGCGACGTACAGCGGATTGCCGGGAACGACGTTGATCGAGCCGGACTTCGCGAAGAGATGCGCGTAGGCGACGTCGAACGACAGCTTCTCGTTCCAATTGTAGGTCGCGCCGATCGACGTCCAGATACGGTCGCTGTCAGGCAGGCGCACGCTGCGCGTGTCGTTCTTGATCGGCGACTTTTCGTAACCGAGGCCGGCGCGGAGCGTGACGTCGCGGTTCCACTTGTATTCGCCGCCCAGCGAGGCGAACCACGAGTTGCGGTAGTCGAACGGAAGCGTCGTGGCGGTCGCGCCATTGTTCTTCAGCGTCACCGGGAAGCGGCTGAACACACCCCAATGCGTCCACTCGAAGCCGCCGAGCAAGGTCAGGTCTTCCGTCACCTTCTGGCGGACGCCAACCGTGATCTGGTCGGGCAGCTTCAGATCCGACTCGATGTTGAAGGTCGCGCCGGCCAGCGGGTTGTAGAGCGTGCCGTCCAGCTTCGGATTGACGCGCGAGCGGTAGCCGATGCCGATTTCCGTGCCGGCCATGGGCTTGAACGTCGCGCCGGCCGTGAAGCCGATCGACGTGTCGTCGCCCTTCAGTTCGGCCGAGGGAGCATTGGCCGTCGGCGCAACGGCCTGCGTCAGCCGCACCTTGAAGTTCATGACCTGAACGCCGAAGCCGACCGAGAACCAGTCATTGACCTGATAGGCGAAGGTCGGCGTGGCGCTGATCGACGACACCTTGGAGGTTCGGCCGTAGATCTGGCCGGTCCAGTTGAAGGGGTTCTGCGTGACCAGGCCATAGGGCGCGTTGACCGCGAGACCGATCCAGGCGCGGTCGCCCAGCTGCCAGGAGTAGTAGGACGCCGGCACCACGGCGTCCTGCCCGATGTCGCCCGTCGGAGCCGAACCCGCGAGACTGTTCAGGACGGGGCTGCGCGCCGCGTCAGGAGAGATGCTGGCGTAGGGCAGGATGTAGGACAATGTGGTGGAGCTCTGGATGCCGGCGAAATCCGTCATCGTCGCCGGGTTCCAGAACATGGACGCCAGGCCCGAGCCGCCCGCTGCCGAGCCCGCGAAGCTGTTGCCGAGGCCGATGGCGCTCTGCTCGCGCAGGGCGAAGCCGCCCGCTTGCGCGGCGCCGGCGGTGGCGAGAATGGACACGGCGGCGACGCCGGCCAGCCAGGATTCCTTGGACATCATTGAGCTACCCTCACGTGCCGGCATGTTCGAACCACCAGCTATCGCGATAGGGTAATGCAACGGTCGCGCGGCGCGCAAACTGACGAACTTTTAACTTCTGGATTGCGCCAAAGCTCGCAACGTCGTCGTAAGTAGCTGAAAATTATCAACCTTCTGTGCGGCCGAACGGTTCAGACATGAACTTTTCGGGCCGCCATGCCGTTGCGTTTTCAGGCCCAGCTCTGGTATTTGCCACTCAGTGTTGCCGAGCTGTCACATAATTAGGCGCCGAGCATCAGCCGAAGGTTCTGGACGGCCGCGCCGGAGGCCCCCTTGCCAAGGTTATCGAGCCGGGCGAGCAGCACGGCGTGGCGATGCTGCGCGTTCGAAACGATTCGGATGTCGAGCTGATTCGTGTCGTTCAGGCCTTCGGGCTCCAGCTTGCCGGACGCCTCGGGGGCGACCACCGACACATATTCGAAGCCTTCGTAATGCGAACGCAGCGCCGCCTCGAGATCCGCCACGGACGGCGCGCCCGTGAGCGCCGACAGGTGAAGCGGGATCGAGACGATCATCCCCTGACGGAAATTGCCGACCGACGGCACGAACAGCACGCGGCTGGTCAGCTTCGAATAGGCCTGGATTTCCGGAACATGCTTGTGCTCGAGGCCGAGCGCATAAAGCTCGAAGGCCGGCGCGGCGCCAGCTTCATAGGCTTCGATCATCGACTTGCCGCCGCCCGAATAGCCCGAGACGGCGTTGATGGTCAGCGGCGTGTCCGGCGCGAGCAGCCCCGCGTCGACGAGCGGACGCAACAAGGCGATCGCGCCGGTCGCGTAACAGCCGGGGTTGGCCACCCGCCGGGCGGACGCGATGGCGGCGCCCTGCCCCGGCGCCAGTTCGGCGAACCCATAGGTCCAGCCGGGCGCGACGCGATGCGCGGTCGAGGCGTCGAGGATGCGCGGGCCGCCGCCCGGAAGCGTATCGGCCAGCGCCACCGTCTCCTTGGCGGCGTCGTCAGGCAGACAGAGGATGACGACATCGACGCCCGCCATCAGCTCGCGCTTGGCGTCGGCGTTCTTGCGTTGCGCCGGATCGATGCTGACGAGTTCGATGCCGGGCTGGCCGGTCAGGCGCTCGCGGATGCCGAGCCCCGTGGTGCCCGCCTCGCCGTCGATGAAGATCCGCGCCATGGTGCCGTCCCCGAAGTGATGAGTTTCGCGAGCCTCGTCGCGCGTCTGCCCGTTGCAGTCAAGAGACGGCGGTCGGCGACGGAGACGATACAAAAAAGAAAAGCCCCGGCGAGCCGGGGCTTTGCTAAGAACGTCGGTCGCAGATTAGGCGACGAACGGGATCAGCGCGACGAGGGCGGTCAGGACGACGCCGGTGCTGACGGCGATATATTCCACGCGGTTCTCAACCATTTTTCAGTCTCCGGTTTTGTGCAGTGCACGATTACTTCTGTGCACTGCATATAAACCGTCCAAGCGCAGCAACAAGCGCCTAGAACAATGGCCAGCCATGCGCATTGTGCATGGCGTATTCACCTTTCGTTAAAGAGTCCTGCAAAAAACGCCACCCAGCCGTGGGCTCGGCTATTGGTTCGCGACCAACGTGACGTTGACCAGCGCCAGGAAGGTCATCGGATCGCGGATCGTGCCGAGGCGCGCCAGCGGCACGGGCGCGCCGCGGGCCTTCAGGGTCAGGGTGAAGTTCTTGGGCGTCGTCAGGAAGGTCTGCACGGACTGCGCAAGCGGCAGCGACTGCGGATCGCCCGCCAGGAACAAGGGCAGCAACTGACCGGCCATCGCCGAAACTTCGCTGCGCAGCGCTGCCGGGGTCTTGCCCTGCTTGTCGGCGGCGAACGTGAAGCTCTTCTCGACGAGGCCCTCGTTGACGAAGTTCAGCTTCAGCCCTTCGACGCTGGCGCCGAGCAGCGCCATGCCGCGCCGGGTCGCATCGCCGGACGCCAGGGCGGCCGGATCGACGCCCGAGACCTCGCCCGAAAGGCTGAGCCGACCCGCGGACGGACTGGTGATCGTGTAGTCCTGCAAGACGAGGCGCTGGGAAGCGGGCTCGTACCGCCCTGCTCCGCTGACGCCGAGTTCCAGACGCTCGTAGCCGAACGAGCGCAGACCCTTGCCGAGTTCGGACGCCGGCGCCGGCGCGAAGGTGAAGCCCGATGCCTCGCCCTTGCTGCTGACGGGCGTATCGCCGGCATATTCGGTTGAGGCGGTCAGGCCGCGCAGGCTGACCTTGACCTGATTGCCACCGGGCGCGTCGGCCGGCGTCTGCGAATCCGTGAAGCTGCCATCGAACCCGTCCCAGGCGACATCGCCGACCTGGAACGATGCCGACTCGAACTTGCCGGACTGGAGCGCCGCCAGAAACGGCCCGAGATTGCCGCGCTTCATGTCGAGCTTGCGGCCGGTCAGGACGCCGCCCGTCGGCTGGCCCTTCTCCGTATAGTTCACGGAGAAATCCGAAAGCATCGCGCGGGCGAAGCGGCCCTTGTCGACGCTGGACGCCTCGAAGGGTCCGACCAGCACCTTCGACATCTCGCCCTGGACGGTCACGCCGCCGATCTTGAGCGAGTCGGCCGTCATCTTCAGGGCCAGCGCAAGGAGCTGATCGTTCGGCGTGTCGGCCGACAGCAGCTTCGTGACCTCGTCGCTGGACAGGTTCGTGTTGACGACCTCGACGCCCGAGACCGTGACGTCGTTCTTGGCCGATGCCTCCCGAGACGTGACCTTGTCGATCACCACGCGGTTTTGCGCGACGGCCGGCCCGGCCAGAAGAAGCGAGCCGACGAGAGCGGCGTAGATTCGGCGTTGATTCATCAAGGTCACCTTAAAATTTCCGGAGCCAAATTGGACTGGCGCCGGCTGTCCCGCAAGCGACGGGATCGTGATCACGACAGCTTACTTCTTCTTGCCGCGGCGACGCTGGCCGAGCCCGATCTTCTTCGCCATCTCCGAGCGCGCTTCGGCATAGTTCGGCGCGACCATCGGATAGTCGTTCGGGAGACCCCACTTCTCGCGATATTGCTGCGGCGACATGTTGTGCGCCGTTCCCAGATGGCGCTTCAGGGAACGGAAGCTCTGTCCGTCCTCCAGGCACACGATATGGTCCGGGCTGACAGTCTTGTTGATCGGCACTGCAGGCTTGGGAGGCGCGATCACCTCCGGCGGCGGCGGCGTGATGGCCGCGGGAGCGCCCGACATTTCGCGCAGCGAGTCGTGGACGGACTTCAGGAAGCTCGGAATTTCAGCCGGCGAGATCGCATTGTTGGCCACGAAAGCGGCGACGATTTCCGCAGCCAGATGGACGAAATCGTCAGCGGCAGCGTGTTCATGATCCATGTGTGCACTCGCGGGAGATTTGATTTGCACGTCAAACGCGCGGTTCAAATTAGTAGCTATCCCACTGCAATTCTGAAGTAAACACGCGGCCCGCCCAAACTTATGGAACAGAACAGAAAAATTGGGTTCGGCTTTGATCGGACGAGGCGATTACTTGAGAAGAGTGACACGATGGCGAAAACTTGACCTTAGAATACGGGCGTTTTCTAGTTTATAATAAATCTAATACACGCGATGTCGGAGGAATACACGACGGGACCGCACCGGCGCGGTTGCTGATTCCATAAGCAATCCGCCAACGAAAAAAGCCGCTGTTTCCAGCGGCTTTGATTTCGAGATGGTGCACGGAAAATCGTGCGGGCGCTTAGCGCTTCGAGAACTGGAAGCTGCGGCGGGCTTTCTTCTTGCCGTACTTCTTGCGCTCGACGACGCGCGAATCGCGCGTGAGGAAGCCTTCGCGCTTCAGGGCCGGGCGAAGATCCGGCTCGTAGAAGGTCAGCGCCTTGGCGAGGCCGTGGCGCACCGCGCCGGCCTGACCCGAGAGGCCGCCGCCGGCGCAGGTGACCATGAGGTCATACTGGTCGACACGGTTGGCGATCTCGAGCGGCTGCTTGAGGATCATGCGCAGCACGGGGCGCGCAAAATACACATCCAGCGCACGACCATTGATCGTGACCTTGCCGGAGCCCGGCTTGATCCAGACGCGGGCGACGGCGTTCTTGCGCTTGCCGGTGGCGTAGGCGCGGCCGAGCTTGTCGAGCTTCTGGACATGGACGGGGGCGTCGGGCGCAGCGGAAGCGGTGACGCCGCCGAGGTCCTGCAGCGAGGAAAGGGTCTCAGCCATGATCAGGCGCTCCGAACGTTCTTGGAATTGAGGCTCGCGACGTCGAGGGTCACGGGGTTCTGAGCAACATGCGGATGCTCGGCGCCCTTGTAGACGCGGAGATTGCCGAGCTGCTTGCGGCCGAGCGGGCCACGCGGAAGCATGCGCTCCACGGCCTTCTCGACGATACGCTCCGGGAAGCGACCTTCGAGAATGAACTTCGCCGAGCGCTCCTTGATGCCGCCGATGAAGCCGGTGTGGTGGTAATAGATCTTCTGGTCGCGCTTGCGACCGGTGAAGACCACCTTGTCGGCGTTGATCACGACGATATGGTCGCCATCGTCCATGTGGGGGGTGAAGGAGGGCTTGTGCTTGCCGCGCAAGCGCATGGCGATGATCGTGGCGAGGCGGCCAACAACGAGGCCTTCCGCGTCGATCAGCACCCAGTTCTTCTGGACCTCTGCGGTCTTCGTAGAAGTGGTATGGCCGAACATGATTGCTTTCCGTCTGATAAGGGGAGACGGATGCAAAGCGCCCTCCTCCCGTGGATGGCGGCTTATAGGTCTTCCACGGCCCCGCCGTCAATCGTTTTAATTCGCGCGGGTTTTCTGAAATCCCAATGTTTTCAATGGTAATTCGCCGGTGGTATTATTTTACCGCACCGGCGGAATGGAATAGGTCGCGGTCGCATGCGCCACCAGTTCGCCGCCGCCTGCCGGGGCGATGCCGCACTCGCCGATGGCGAGCCGGCGCCCGAGCTTCAGGATCCGGCAATCGGCGACCAGATCCACCGAGCCCGGCAGCCGCAGGAAGTTGATATTCAGATTGGTCGTCACCGCCATGCCGATCGGGCCGATCTGCGCCAGCACCGCAATCCAGATGCCGACATCGGCCAGCGCGAACATGGTCGGCCCCGACACCGTGGCGCCCGGGCGCAGATGGTGCTCACCGCAATTCAGGCGGAGCCTTGCGGTCATCGGGCCGGTGTCCAGCACGGTGAAATCGCCGGTGTTGGCGATTTGCGGGAACTCCCGCGCCAGAAACGCCTCGACGTCGGCGACGCTCATCTTGACCAAACACCCTCCTCGGCCCATCTGCGGAAGCCGCTCGACAATGGCCGGCGGCTTTGGCAGGAAGGCTCATGGCTCACGATTCCTATCCCGACGAACTCATCCGCGGCATCCTGAACAACGTCAAGACGATCGCGTTGGTGGGCGCCTCAGCAAATGAGGTGAGGCCGTCGTATTTCGTGCTGAAGTACCTTTCGCAGCGCGGCTACCGGATGATCGGCGTCAATCCTGGCCTCGCCGGCCAGCAGGTTCTCGGCTGCCCGTTCTACGCGCGGCTGTCCGACATTCCCGAGCCGGTCGAGATGGTCGAGATCTTCCGCAATTCGGAAGCCGCGAGCGGCATCGTCGACGAGGCGCTGGCGCTCGACCCGCTGCCCAAGGTGATCTGGATGCAGCTCACCGTCCGCAACGACGAAGCCGCCTCCCGCGCCGAGGCGCAGGGCGTGACGGTGATCATGAACCGCTGCCCGAAGATCGAATACGGCCGCCTGTCAGGCGAGATCGGCTGGACGGGCGTGAACTCGCGGATCATCTCGAGCAAGCGCCAGATCATGTCGGGCAAAGGCATCCAGAAGCGCACCCTGGCGCCGGGCGGAAACCCGTTCGGGGTGAAGAGGTAGGATGCGGGCGCCCCTCTCCCGTCGGGAGAGGGCGGACTCGGGGCGCAGCCCCGAGCCGGGGTGAGGGGTTACAATCTCACCGGCTGAAACCCAATCCCCTCATCAGTCCGCTCCGCGGACAGCTTCTCCCCATGGGAGAAGCGGCCGCACGCGTCACCTCCAGCGCGGAAACGCGGGCCGCTGTTCCAGCGCCCGCGCGATATCGACCCCACGTTTGATCTCCAGCAACACCCAGTCGAGCCGCTCATGCACTTCGGCATTGGTGAAGCGCAGTTCGCAATAGCCATGCGACTGGATCACCTCGCGCCGCACGGCATCGGCGAGGGGTTGCAAGGCATGATGTTCGCCATCAAGCTCGATGGTCAGTCCAAGTGACAT
Organism: Hyphomicrobiales bacterium; assembly: GCA_028290125.1. Taxonomy (GTDB): domain Bacteria; phylum Pseudomonadota; class Alphaproteobacteria; order Rhizobiales; family Beijerinckiaceae; genus Terripilifer. The sequence goes on from JAQGKM010000377.1 coordinate 8,060, forward strand.
GCACGCGAAATCCGCCACCCTATTCGCGATCGGAACTTGCCTGCGAAATTTCAGGCCTTCGCACCGACGATCGCGCAACTGCGCCCAAAGCTTCTCTTCGGCAGAGGTCTGGGCGCGTCGAAGCTTGCGAGCGATGTGGGTGGCGCGGCGCATGGCCCAGT
>JAQGKM010000378.1 GCA_028290125.1 Hyphomicrobiales bacterium
GACATTCATGGCGACGCCTTCGAGCGCCAGATCATGCCGCGTCCCGGCGTCTCCTTCGACCTGCGCACGGCGCTGGCCGACACCGACCGGCAACTTGTCGCAAACGGAATCACGACGGCATGCCACGGCGTCACCTCGTCCTGGGAGCCGGGACTGCGCGGCATCGAGAATGCGCGCGCACTCGTCCGCGCTCTCAGTCGCCTGCGCGGACGCACGGCGTGCGACATGCGCCTTCACCTGCGTCACGAGACTTTCAACCTCGCCGCTGTGGACGAAACTCTCGGGTGGATCGTGGAAGGCTACATTCAGGCGCTCGCCTTCAACGACCACATGCGCGGCATCGTGCTTGGCAAGACGATCAAGGCCAGCAAGCTGAAGACCATGGTGGAACGATCCGGCTTGAGCGAGCCGGATTTCATGGCGCTGGTCGAGAGCATCCTGTCGCGCGAAACCGAGATCAGCGGATCCCTGGAACGGCTTTCCGCCTGCGCCGCCGCGCATGGCGTGCCACTCTTGTCTCATGACGACCGCAATCTGGACGACCGCGCCGCGTTCCGGGCGCTTGGTTGCCGCATCAGCGAATTTCCAATGAGCCCCGAGGTTGCGCGCGACGCCATTCAGGCGGGCGAACGCACGGTGTTCGGCGCGCCCAACGTCCTGCGCGGCGGCAGCCATATCGGCTGCCCATCCGCGGCTGACATGGCGGCCGATGGGCTTTGCTCGATCCTGTCGTCAGATTATTATTATCCGGCGATGCTGGCGGCGCCCTTTCGGCTGGCCGGGAGCGCTCGCATGCCGCTCGAACAGGCGTGGCGTCTGGTTTCGGCCCATCCCGCCGCGGCGCTCGGACTGAGCGACCGAGGGGAAATCGCCGCCGGCCTGCGCGCCGACATCGTGCTTGTCGAGGCGCAACCCGAAGGTCCGCGTCTGGTCGCCACGATCTGCGGCGGGGAAATCGCCTGGCTCAGCGACTGGCGGCGCCTCGCAGCGTAACGGAAAAGCTGACGCCGTGCCGCGTGAAACCGAGGTTCTCATAAAACGCATGCGCGCGGACGCGTTTGGCGTTTGAGGACAAAACGAGCTTGTAACAGCCCTTCGCGCGCGCCAGATCCATGGCCGCATGCATCATTTGCGCGCCGACGCCACGTCCCTGCATTGTCGGGTCCACGACGACATCCTCGATGATCGCTGACGGCGCGCCGCGATGCCCGAGATTGAGCATGACGAGCAGCGCGAAGGAGCCAACGATCCGCCCGTCCTGTTCAGCCACATAGATCTTGTAATCGGGATAGGTCAGGAAGCGCTCGTAAAGCGCCCGGCCTTCAGCCTCGGAGAGCACATCGCCATTGTCGAAGTCGGGCTGCGCATAAAGGCGCAGGACATGTTGCAAGTCGCCAAAGTAAATCTCGCGAACGATCATGCAGGCTCCTGAATTCCTCGGCGCGAAGAGGCGCGCCGATTCGGCTTCTACGCCTGAACGAGAATGACGACATTTGAAAGAAGGCCCGTTTTACCGAAGACCAGATGAGCCAACTTTGCGCCCTGGCAGAGCAGCTCATTCCTAGGCCGAGCGCGACAACCTCGGCGAGGACTCGCGGGACAGCGCGGAGACCGAACTGGCGGTCCTGTCGCATCCCGCGCTCCCTGACCTCTACCGCCGCAAGGTCGCCCAACTCGAAGCGGTCCCCAAGGGGCCGGACCGGGCCGAGGCGATGGACGTCATCCGGTCCATGATCGAGCGCGTCGACCCGCATCCACGCGATGGCGGCGCCGGCCTCGACGCAGCGCCGCATGGCGACCCTTGCCGCCATAGTCGCAGCGGGCGGGGCCCCGCAAACGCAAAAGCGCCCCGGAGTTATTCACTCGCGGGGCGCTTGTTGCTGGTTTTGGATTTGGTTGCGGGGACGCGCAACCATCGAGAGTTGCGATGCGTGATCTAGGCTGCGGCTCGTCATAGAGACCTCTTACCTTGGCTCAAGAGGCGTCCGCTGATGACCACGCAAAGCGGAACTTAGCAATTCAGCTCCCGGCGAGGCGCTCGAGTGTCAACCGGCTCAAGGGACCAAAGTACCGATGCGCGCACCGGCTAAATGGTCGACCTTGGGACTCTTTTCGAGTCAGGGACAGAGAGGGTTGATTCATGCCGCCGGGAAGCGTACCTGACCCTGCTTAGAGTTGCGCGACAATAACATCTCGCCGTCAGGTCGACCATTTGCCCGTTTATGTCACCGGAGGGGGCGGCACGCACCTCGAGCCACGCATCACGAGCCACTATTTCGCCGCCCTGATCGCGGAGGCGGGGGCCCGCGGCGTGCTCGGCATGGTGACCGCGGTCAAGACGCAGCAGTCTGAGATCGACGCGCCGCTCGACGACCTAGTTGTCGAGGGCCGGCTTCCGGAAGGAACCCCAACTCGACTGGACATGCAGATCACCACGACGCTGTCATTCACGGAGAGCGACGATAAGTGGGTGGACATCGTTCGACGGGCATGGGCTACCTTCAGGCGGTCGGGATTCAATGCCGCCACCGACCGCATCGGGGTTGCGGTCAGCCAGACTACCACGAAGCTCGAGCGCAGCATCCAGCCTCTACTTGCCCGGGCGCGCCATGCTGCGGATGCCGGCCATACCATAAGCGACTGGCGGCCGAGAATGGCTCGAACAACGACCAGCGTGAGTTTCAGCGCATTCTCGACACGCTCATCCGCACCGAGGAACGGGCGGCGACCGACGATGACATCCTCGCCTTCCTGAAGGTCCTGACGATCAGCGCCTTCGACCTCGACCAAGAGGATGCGTCGCGCGACCGTCTCGGTGCTATTGATCAGCTGGCGCCGATCGTGGGCGGCCGTCTGGAGGCCCGGCGCGCTTGGAGCGTGTTGACGGCGCTGGCTAGCCGCGTCATCCCAAGCGGTGGCGGGGTCGACCGTATCACCGTCGTGCGGCAGCTCAAGGCGGACGGCTTCACGTCGGCTCAGATCGCGCCCATGCGGCGCTCGTCGAGGCGCTCAATATTGAATCCCGTCTGGCGCTGGCGGGGATACGGGACACGATTGGCGGGCGACCGGTCAACCGCGACGTCCTATACTGCAAGGTCCTTGATGGCCTTGCCGAGGTCCGGCTGTTGCGCGTGGTCGGGCAGCATGGCTCGGGGAAGTCGGCGATCCTCAAGCGCGTCGCGCTCGACCAGCCTGCCGGCGCGCCAATCCTTGTGCTGCGCGATATCCGTGTGACGGGCGGCGGGTGGCCTGCGCACGCCGCGAAGTTTGGTGCTGTTACGTCCATCGGGACAGTCCTTCGCCAGTTCGGCCTGGCTGGCTCGCGCACCCTATTCATCGATGGCGCGGACAAGATGGACGCCGCAGCTCAGGTTACCGTGAACGACCTGCTGAAGACGATTGCCGAGACGCCGGATCTGGACTGCCGCATCATAATGACGATGCGTGAGGAGAACGCCCAGCGGGTAGACGGTTGGCTCGACGCAGACGCGAACGCCAAGCTGACCTCGCGCACAATCCGCGTCGAAGGCTTCGACCACGACGAGGCGGTAGAGGCTGCCGAGGCCATCCCCTCGCTGCGTCCGCTGCTTGCAGATGCGCGCAACTACGATACCGTCCTGCGGCGGCCCTTCTTTCTCGACGCACTTTCGCGCCTGCCGGTCGTTGGCGGAGCCGAGGTCCGGTCAGAGGTCGACCTGGTCGAGCTCTGGTGGGCCCACGGCGGTGCCGATGGCGCCGACTTCGCGCCCGCGCAGGGTCGTCGCAACCTGCTCCTAAAACTGGGAGAACATCTCCTATCGAGCCCCGGTATCCCGCTGGCCATCCGCGACATCGATCCGAATGCGATCGATGAGCTGCTCCGGGCTGGAGTGTTGCGGCACGTCGAGCCCGGGAGCTCCGTCGCGTTCACCCACGACATCTACGAGGAGTGGGTGCTCGAGCGGGTCCTCTTCGAGCGGCGTGCCGACGTCGCGGAGGCGGTCCGTGCCGGCCGTCAGGATCTCCAGCTCGCGCGCCCGATGCAGCTGCTGGCTGCCCAGATGCTCGAACGGTCGGATGATGGTGACTATTGGGCTCGCATGCTGGACGCCTTGAGTGCCGACGACCTTCGTGCGACTTGGAGCCGCGTGGTTCTGGCAGCGCCGGTGCGCTCGGTCCCCAGCGGCGAAATGCTAAACCGCATCGAGGGAGCGCTGCTGCGCAACGACGGGCGGCTGCTCTCGCGACTAATCCTGTCTGTGCGCACGACCGAGACAGAGCGCGACCTGCGCTTCCTCGACAAAAGCCAGTTCCCGCACCTGTCCAGCGAACTGCGCGAGCAATATGCCTCGGAGGCCGCGGGACCCGAAATTGTCAGCTGGCTGCGCCTCATTACCTGGCTGGTCCCTCGCCTCCGCTCGCTTCCCTAAGCGGTCGACGATGAACTCGTTCCGCTGTTCGAAGCATGGACGGGAGCTATACCGGCGCAGCTCGCGCGCTACACCCACGTGCCGGACATCGCAAACTGGGCCCTCGGGCGCCTGGGTGACGCGGACACTTCGGAAGAGCGGGAAAGCGGTTGGGCTGTACGCCGCAGCGACCTTGACGCATTCAGACTCGTTCTGCTCAGGTGCGCCGGCGGCGCGCCCGATGTCGTTCGGGGCTACCTCGCTGCTATCTCGGATCGCGCGATACCCCGCGTGCGCAAGCAGATAGCAGAGAGCAGCGGCAGCCTCGCCGCCGCGCTGCCAGCGGCCACGACGGCCTTCATCCAGCGCGCATATTTCCTCGATCATAACCGGCCGTCGTCCCGCAGCTACTCGGCGATGCGCGAGCAGTCGGAGACACTTGGCTTCGACGACCGAAATGATTTCTACCCGCCTTCGCCGTTGCGGCCGC
>JAQGKM010000433.1 GCA_028290125.1 Hyphomicrobiales bacterium
AAGGCGCGACGCAGCTTCTCGATCGCGCGGTTTTCGATCTGCCGCACGCGTTCTTTCGAAATGCCGAGGCGATCCCCCAAGGCTTCAAGCGTTGCGCCCTCTTCCGCCAGCCGACGCTCGCGCACGATGCGCAGTTCGCGCTCGGACAGAACCGTCAGCGCCTCACGCAGCCAGTTGATGCGACGGCCGGAATCGATGTTGTCGCCGACAGCTTCGTCGGGCAGCGGATTGCCGTCGACCAGGAATTCGACCTGCTCGGTCATCGATGAATTGTCGTTCTGCGCGACAGGCGCATTGAGCGACACGTCGGGGCCGGACAGGCGCGTGTCCATCAATTCGACATCGGCCTGCGACACACCGATCGCCTGCGCGATGGTGGCGAACATGCGCGAGCTGTCGCCCGGGCGATGATCGCGCGACAATTTCGCGCGCAGCCGGCGCAGGTTGAAGAACAGGGCCTTTTGAGCCGAACTCGTGCCACCGCGCACGATGGACCAGTTACGCAGGATGTAATCCTGCATGGAGGCGCGGATCCACCATGTCGCATAGGTCGAGAATCGGACTTCGCGTTCGGGATCGAAACGCGCGGCGGCTTCGAGGAGGCCGACATGCCCTTCCTGGATGAGATCCGCCGCAGGCAGGCCGTAGTGCCGGAAGCGCGACGCCAGCGCGATCACGAGGCGCATATGCGCATGCGCGAGATGATGAAGCGCCTGTTCGTCACGCATGTCTTTCCAGCGAACCGCAAGCGCGCGTTCTTCGGCGCGTTCGAGGAACGGCGCCGCCATTGCGGCCTTGACGAATTGTCGCCGGACACCTTCCATTTGCGCCATTTCCGTCTCCTGCTGTCCTCCGCATGTGCCTTACGCAACAGTCACGCAGCCGGATCAACGGCGCCGCGCAGCTTCAGGGCATGACAGAGGCGCTGATGCCTCGGTTCTTCGTCAACACGTGGGATGCAGAGAGGATGCGCCGTGAGCCGGCGACTTATAGGGCGTCCAGTCGAACGCCCGGCGTCCACTCGCGCGCCGGGCAAGTCTGGAACGGCTGATTGTGCGAGCAGGTTCCGCCGCAGCGGTGCATTGCAGCGAAGACGTCGGTCCGGTGCGCTCAAGCGCCTGACGAGAATGTGAACCGCTGCCTATTCGACCACGATCTTGTAGCGTTCTTCGGGTCGCAGCGCTGCGCCGGACTCGAGGCCGTTCAGCAGAAGGAATTGCTCAAGCTGCTGCTCGGGCACGCTCATGCGGCGCGCAAGCGTCGCGGGCGTGTCGCTGGCGCTGGCTGTCACGATCTTCAGCCGCAATGGCCGCGAGCGCTGCGTTGCTTCTGCGCCCAGCGAGCGGAAGCTCTCGATCGACTCCATGAAGCGCGCATCCATCGCGGGAGTCAGGCTGCGCGTGGCGAAGATCAGGCGGTAGACGCTGTCGCCAAAACGCATGACGGCGACGCGGAAGTGCCACTCGCCGCCGCGCGCGCTCGCCAGCGCCGCCGGGATGCCGTTGAGATTCGCGGCGCGGATCGAGTTCGGGTCGAGCCCGTCCATCCAGCCGGACGCGATATAGGTCTCGAGCGGCGTGCTGCTCGACAGGCTGACGCTGTCGAGGCGCAGAGCCTGCGTCCCGCCCGCGGCGATGCCGAGCAGCGCCTGCGCGGAATTCTCGAGCACGAAGCCGTCCGGGGCCGAGAAGGTGAAGCCGAGTTTCGGATGCACGAAGCGGCGGCCGCGCACGAAGCCCTCGCTCGGGTCATCGCCGAAATCGACCCCGTCGATGGCGTTGAAATATTCCTCGCGCGCGCTGAGGCCGATGCCGGGCGCGCCCAGCTGCCGGGCGGCCGCCGTCGCCTGCCGCACGCGCTCGGGCGTCGAGGGATGGGTGGCGAGGATGTCCGGCTGGTCTTCGCCGGCCTTCTGGCCGAAGAGCGACGCCCGCAACGTCGAGGCGCGGCCGAGCGACGTCAGGAAGCGCGCCGCCCCGTAGGGATCGTAGCCGGCCCGCGCGATGGTCTTGACGCCGATCTGGTCGGCCTCCAGCTCCTGCTGGCGCGAGAAGCTCGCGAGCGACATGCGGCCGGACGCCTGCACCTCCTCGCCCTTCTGGCGGCTCTGGATCAGCGAGGCGGCCTTGGAGATGACGGCGGCGTTGCGCTCCAGTTCGGCGCGCTGGCTCGCGTGCCGCGCCGTCACGTGGGAAATCTCATGCGCCATGACGGCGGCGATCTCGGACGAATCGTTCGCCAGCGCGAGCAGGCCGCGCGTCACATAGAGATTGCCGGAGGGCAGCGCGAAGGCGTTGACCAGCGGCGTGTTGAGGATGGTGACGCGATAGGCCTCGGTCGGCGTTTCCGCTGTCTGCGCCAGACGCGCGAGTATGCCGTTGAGATAGAGCTCGGCGGCGGCGGAGCGGAATTCCCCGCCAAACAGCGCGACGAGCCGCTTGTGCTCCGAGGCCGTGGGCGTCTCGACACCGGTGGTGCGGGGCGCGGCCGTCGGCACGGCGGGCAGTTCAGCCTTGCGTCCGCCGGGGTCGAGGGCGGCGCAGCCCGACAGCACGAGCGCGAGCGGCAGCGCCGTCGCCAGGCGGATCCGGGTCAGCTGATGGCTCAAGGCTGCAGCCCACTTCATCGCTCAGCGCCCGATCGTTTCGAGAGCGAGCGGCGACACGAGGTCGATCGACGGACCGGGGCGATCTTCGAGCTGCCCGCGTATACGCACTCGCTGCCCGGGCAGCGATTCGATTCGCACGCCCGCCGCAGAAAACGCTTTCGATGCCTGTTTTGAAATGGTCACGCTCAAGTCGACGCCTCTGGCAGGTTCAAAGTCGAGATAAAATCGGGCGGAGGTTTGTCCGAGCCGAAGGATGCGTCCCTCGACCAGCACGAATTCGCCTGAATGCGA
>JAQGKM010000443.1 GCA_028290125.1 Hyphomicrobiales bacterium
ATGGGCGCGACGTCATCGAAACAGCCTAAAGCGGAGGAAGGCGACACGCTCGCCTTCGGGCGGCTCGAGCACATCATGACCGGCGACACCATTCGCGACGCCAAGCAGCAAGGCGAAATTCCCGCCATTCCAACGCTGCGGGCGCCCGAGCCCGTGCACGCTTTCGCGCTGGTCGCGAAGGATCGCAAGGATGAGGTGCGGCTGACGGCGGCGGTGGCCAAGCTCTGCGAGGAAGATCCCTCGCTCGTCTTCACGCAGGACGCCGCCTCGGGCGAAATGCGCCTCGCGGGACAAGGCGAGATGCATCTGCGCGTCGCGCTCGAACGACTCGCGGATCGTTTCGGCGTGCTGGTCACGGCGAAACGTCCCGGCGTCGCCTATCGCGAGACGATCCGCGACGGCGTCACCATTCGGGGGCGCCACAAGAAGCAGTCCGGCGGCCACGGCCAGTTCGGCGATGTCGTGCTTGACATCCGCCCACAGGCGCGGGGCGAAGGTTTCGCCTTCGCCGAGACGGTGCATGGCGGCACGGTGCCGAAGCAATATTTCTCGTCGGTGGAATCCGGCTGCCGCGACGGCCTGCTGCGGGGGCCGCTCGGTTTCCCGGTGGTCGATGTCGCGGCGACGCTGACCGACGGCTCGTACCACACGGTGGATTCCTCCGACATGGCCTTCCGCGCCGCCGCGCGTCTCGCCATGGCGGACGCCCTGCCGAAGGCGCGCCCGGTGCTGCTGGAGCCGATCCTCGCGGTCGACGTCTGCGTCCCGAGCGAGGCCCTGTCGCGCGCGTCGGGCCTTGTCTCGGCGCGGCGCGGGCAGATCCTCGGCTATGAGCCGCGCGAGGGATGGGACGGCTGGGACGTGCTGAAGGCGCTGATCCCTGAAGCCGAAATGGGCGACCTCATCATCGAGCTGCGCTCGGCGACGGCGGGCGTCGGCGGCTATGCCGCAGCGTTCGATCACCTGGCGGAGGTGGTGGGCAAACCCGCCGACGCCGTGGTGGCGCACGCCGCGCAACAGCGGGCGATGAGCGGGCATTGAGGGGGAGGTGCGAGGTCCCTTCTCCCGCGCTGGCGGGAGAAGGTGGCGCGCGCAGCGCGACGGATGAGGGCTTTTCTTCCTGCGGATATGAAGTTCGTTGAAACGCCCTCACCCGTCTGGCTTCGCCAGCCACCCTCTCCCGCGCCGCGGGAGAGGGGCGCACAAAAAAAACGGGCGCTTTTCAGCGCCCGTTTCTCGTTCCAGTCCAGAAAGCTTACGCGGCCTGCTGGATCGCCGACAGCTTCCACTCTTCCGGCGAGGCGCCGGACGGACGGGTGAAGGTCCAGATCTCCGTCGTCTCCGACGGCTCCGTGCGGTCGCCCGACACATAGGCTCCGGTGGCGCGGTCCACGATCGTGTCCATGACCGAGAAGTTCATGGCGACGGTGGCGTAGTCCGCATTGCCTTCATTCCAGGATTCCGACAGGTCGCCGTTGATCAGCTTCGCGCCCGAAACCTTGTTGATGACGCCCTTGCGGGCGTTGTCGGCGAGGTCCTCGGCGAAGAACGAGGCGATCTCCGGCGTCACGTTGCGGCGCAGGCGGTTGAGATCCTCTTCGCCATAGGCGCTCTGGATTTCCGACAGCTTGCGCTCGAAAGCGGCGAAGTCGTCCGGGCTGACCTGGAGGTCATTGACCGGCGCAGCCTGCGCAGCGCCGTAAGACGCGCCAGCCGCGGCAGCGGGACCCGAAGCCCGGTTGCCGCCGCCGAACATGCCGCCGAAGGCGTCACGCTGCATGCCGCCGTTCGTGCCGTTGCCCGGCGTCGCGGTCGCCATCTGGCCTTCGCGACGGCGCGCGAAGAAGCCCATGGCGAGCTTGATGACGAGGAAGATCAGGCCAACCTGCAGCAAGAGGCCGAGGATCGAGGACATCGACCCGAGACCGCCGAACAGGCCGGAGCCCGACAGCAGGCCGAAGATGCCGGCGCCGAGAAGGCCAGCCATCAGGCCGCGGCCGAGTGTCGAGCCGAAGAAGCCGCCGCTGGCCGGAGCCGCAGCAGCGGGCGCGCCGGGACGCGCGGCCTGCCCGACGCCGGGCTGGTTCTGCGGCGTCATCGAACGCTGGATCGGAGCCGCCGCGCTCGGCGCTGTCTGCGTCGGAGCGGGGGAGGAATAGGTGCGGGCGCCGCGGCTGCCGAACGAGCCGCCGCTGCCAGCTTTCGCCTCGGCGAGCGCGGGCGCGAAGGCCACGGACAGAGCAACCGCCATCGCGGCCAACTTCCTGGTCGTGACGGGACGGATGGTCATGGGATCTACCTCTCATGCGAAGCGGGCGAAGCACCCGCAGGACGGAATATATGAACCCATCACAACTTATATAAGCGACGGGGTGTCAAAATTTCCGTGAAGCTGCAGCGCAGCATAAATTGCGCCTCTCGCATCAACGCTCCGGAAGGCCTAGAGTGGCGCCGACCCATGGACAAGAAAGATCCCTTCCCCGCCTCCTCGTTCCTCGGCCGCCCGGCCGAGCCGGCGCGGCGCGCCTATCACCATGGCCGCCTGAAGGACGCCCTGCTGGAAGCTGCCCGCGCGCTCGTCGCCGAGCGCGGCACCGCGGGCTTCACGCTGGCGGAAGCCGCCAAGCGAGTCGGCGTGACCAACGCCGCCCCCTACCGGCATTTCCCGGACCGCAACGCCCTGATGAGCGAACTCGCCCGGCAAGGCTTCCAGAGCTTTGGCCAGCGCCTCGCGCAGGCTTGGGATAATGGCCGCCCGAACGTCCGCTCGGCCTTCATGCGCATGGGCGCGGCCTATCTCGCCTTCGCGCGCGAGGAGCCGGGGCTCTATGGCTCGATGTTCGAAAGCGTCGGCGCGCTGGCGAGCCCTGATTCGGGCGAGGCCGCCGACAAGGCCTTGGCCGTGTTGCGGCAGGCCTGCGCGGCCGTGCTGGCCGACGCCGGCGCAGCTCCGGAAGGGGCCCGCAAGCTCGCCTTCGAGATCTGGTCCTACTCGCACGGCGTCGCGATGCTGGCCGCCGGCGGGCATCTCGACCCAAAAAGTCCCGGCTGCGACCCCGCCCCGATCCTGCAGGGCGGCGTCGAGGGGCTGATCGGCGCAGCCATCCGCGCGGGCGGCGGACGGATCTAGCGTCTCGTCACCGCGAGCGAAGCGAAGCGATCCGGAGCCGCATCAGCGAAGGTACGCCGCCTCGACCGGTCGCACCGGTTCGCCCGTCTGACGAACACGCGTGCCTGGATTGCTTCGCTCCGCTCGCAATGACGGCCCCTCCCCTTGACACCCGGCCCTCCGCATCCAATGTTAATGTTTGTTACATTTACATGGCTGCGCCAAGGCTGGCGGGTCGTGGAACCATGGAGAGGACGATGGCCTATTCGGATTCCCCGCGTGATGACGGGCGCCCCCGCTGGGGTGAGGACAATGGCGCGTGGCGGAGCGCGCGGCGCTGCGGCCCGGGCGCGTGGCGACCGATGGAAATCGCCGCCATGGTGGTGGGCTTCATGGTGTTCTGGCCGATTGGCCTTGCCATCCTGGGCTTCAAGGTCTGGCAGAAGCAGACCGGCTATCAGGGCTCGATGACCTCCGCGGTGCGGCAGGGCTGGTCCTATGCGGAAAACCGCGCCGGCGCCTTCGGCTTCGGCCGCAACCGCTCGGCCGAGACCTCGGGCTTCCGTGGGTTCGGCGGCTTTGGCGGCTTCGGCGGCGGCACTGGCAACAGCGCCTTCGACGACTGGCGCACGGCCGAACTGAAGCGGCTCGAGGAAGAGCATCGCAAGCTCGAGGCGGCAGAGCGTGAATTCGCGGACTTCCTGCGCAACCTGCGTCAGGCCAAGGACCGCGAGGAGTTCGACCGCTTCATGCGCGATCGCGGCGGCAACAGCGGCCAGACCAACGCTTAATTGCAGCAAGGCGGGGGCATCAGCCCCCGCCTCGTTCGTTATTGCGAGGAGCCGCAGGCGACGTGGCAATCCATCTTTGGGCGACTTCCGTGAGATGGATTGCTTCGTCGCTGCGCTCCTCGCAATGACGAGACCTGTTTAACCGGCATTAAGCATTACCTGCGCATTTCTACGGAATGGCGCGTAGCGTTTTGCCTCTTGCGATCCTGGCGGTCGCCACCCTTTCCCTCTCCGGCTGTTCGGTGTTCCAGC
>JAQGKM010000447.1 GCA_028290125.1 Hyphomicrobiales bacterium
TTATCCCTTCAGCTTCTCCGCCACGCGCACCGCGAAATACGTCAGCACGCCATTCGCCCCCGCGCGCTTGAAGGCCAGCAGGCTTTCCATCATGGCCTTGTCGCCGTCGATCCAGCCGTTCTGTGCGGCGGCCATGATCATCGCGTATTCGCCCGACACCTGGTAGGCGAAGGTCGGCACGCCGAAGGTCGTCTTCACGCGCGCGACGATGTCGAGATACGGCATGCCGGGTTTCACCATCACCATGTCGGCGCCTTCCTCGATGTCGAGCGCGACTTCGCGCAGCGCCTCGTCGGTGTTGGCCGGGTCCATCTGGTAGGTGCGCTTGTCGCCGCGCAGCAGGCCGCCGGAGCCGACTGCGTCGCGGAACGGGCCGTAGAAGGCCGACGCATATTTGGCCGCATAGGCCATGATCTGCACGTGCTCGAAGCCTTCGTCGTCGAGCGCGGCGCGGATGGCGCCGATGCGGCCGTCCATCATGTCGGACGGCGCGATGACGTCGGCGCCGGCGCGCGCCTGGTTGAGCGATTGCGCGATCAGCGCGCGCACGGTGCGGTCGTTGACGATCTCGTCCCCTTCCATCAGCCCGTCATGGCCGTGACTCGTGTAGGGATCGAGCGCGACATCCGTCACGATGCCGATCTGCGGGACGGCGGCCTTGATGGCGCGCACCGCCTTGCAGACGAGATTGTCGGGATTGAACGCCTCGGTTCCATCCTCGTCACGCAGTGTCGGCAGCGTGTAGGGAAACAGCGCGATCGCCGGGATGCCGAGATCGGCCGCATGCGCGCAGGCGCGCACGGCTTCGTCGATCGACAGCCGGTCGACGCCGGGCATCGAGGCGACCGGTTGCCGCACGCCCTCGCCGTCGACGATGAAGATCGGCCAGATCAGATCGTCGACCGTCAGCACGTTTTCCCGCACAAGTCGGCGCGCCCATTCGGCGCGACGGTTGCGGCGCGGACGATGGGCCAGCATCATCCGCGTGTCGGGATGGGAATCGGACGGCGTGGCCATGAATGTCTCCGCAGGGTCGGGTGTCGCGCTCGTTTAGCACTTTTCAGCGCTCGCCAGAACCCGGGCGTCGCGTTGACCGGTCCGGAGCGCAGGTCTATGCGTCGGACACAAGGGCGTGCGGCGGTGCGCCGTGAAGGACGCGAGATGAGCTTGAACCAGCAGATCGACGAGGACACCAAAGGCGAGGTCATCCATCTGGGCGCGACCGGCGGGTCAGCGCGCTGGGGCCTCTACCTCGTGATCTTCATGCGGATCACGGCGGCGCTCTGGCTCGTGCAGGGCCTCATGCAATGGCGCATCATCCTGGCGCCCGAGGCCTCGCCGCTCGACGCCATGCCGTCGCTGGAAGCAGCAGCCGTGGTGTTCTTCGCGATCACCAACCTGCTCGCGGCGGTCGGCCTGTGGCTCGCGGTGCCGTGGGGCGGGGTGCTCTGGCTGTTCGCCGTCTCCGCCCAGATGTTCATGATCGGCTTCCTGCCGGGATTGATCGAGGGCGGACGGCTGATGCTCGCCCTCGATGTCGCGCTGGTGGTCGGCTATTTCGTGCTCAGCTGGTACGCCGCGCAGGAGCGCGACGCGTTTTAGCTGTCCGCCTCGTCATTGCGAGGAGCACAGCGACGAAGCAATCCATCTTGGCCTCATGTGCGGCTTCTGGATTGCTTCGCTTCGCTCGCAATGACGGCGCGACTTACTTCAGCCCGAACAATTCCTGCGCGTTCTTGTAGGCGATCTTTTCCCGCATCTCCTGCGGCATGTCGATCGCCTCCAGCACTTCGATCGTCTCGCGGATGTAGCCCGGTCCCTTCTCGGGATCGAACGGGCAGTCAGAGGCGAAGAGCACCTTGTCCTGTCCGTAGAAGGCGAGCCCGCATTCCGTCGCCGGGCGCGAGCCGAAGGTGGCGGTGTCGGCGTAGAAATCCTTGAAGTAGTCGAACGGACGCTTCTTGAGCCCCTTCAGCACGACCGAGTAATCCTCGTCCGACGTGCGCTTGCCGAGCTGGTCCCAGCCGGGGCCGACGCGGCCTTCGAAATAGGGGACCATGGCGCCGAGATGATGCGCGACGATCTTCAGCTCGGGCAGCTTGTCCATCATGCCCGAGAAGACGATGCGCGCCATGGCGGCGGAGGTTTCATAGGGCCAGCCGAAGGTCCACCAGATCTCGTACTTCGATTTGTCTTCGGTCTTGTAGTCGGTCATTTCCTGCGTGCGGCAGGGATGGATGAGCATCGGCTTGCCGCGCTTGGCGCAGACTTCGAACACGCCGAAGAAGTCGGGCTCGTCGAGCGGGCGGCCGGCGATGTTGGAATAGATCTGGACGCCGTTGGCGCCATTGTCGAAGGCGCGCTCGAGCTCTTTCGGCGCATCCTTGTGGCTCATGCAGACCGAGGCCGTGTAGCCGGGGAAGCGGTCCGGATATTTCGCCGAGAGTTCGGCGAGGCCGTCGTTGGCGAGCTTCGACATTTCATGGCCGAGCTCCGGGTCGTAGTCGTCGAGCGGCGGCTGGGAGATCGACAGGACCTGCGAGTAGTTCTTGTCCTTGAACATGTCCATGACGCGCAGGCGCTCGTCGAGATCGTAGATGCAGGGGATGGCGCGCACGCGCTTGCCGATCGCCTGTTCGGTGCCGGGGATCGACAGCATCTTGTCGAAGAAGGCGCGCGGAAAGAAATGGTTGAAGGCGTCGATATACTGCACTGAGCGTTCTCCCGAATTCGCACATGGCGCCGGCTCCGTTCCGGCCGGCCCCGTGCGTCGGCGGCGAGACTAGGCGGGCGCGCCGGGCCGCGCAACCGCCTCTGCATCCAGCTTCTTACCGTGCAGGACTAGCCAGCCTTGCTGGGCGCGTGCACTCTGCGCCCAGCACCCCGGACACGAGCCGGGGCTGAGAAAACAGGGAGGTTGCATATGTCGACAGGCAGGATCGCCGTGAGTCCGGGCCGCCGCAGCGTGATGCTGGCGGCTCTGGCCATGACGCTGACTTGTGCGGGGCCGCAGGGCGCGCTGGCTGAGGACTTCTTCGCCGGCAAGACCATCCGCATCATCACCAGCGCCGACGCGGCCAGCACCTACACCACCTATCCGCAGCTCGTCGCGCAGCACTACGGCCGGTTCATTCCGGGCAATCCCAACGTCATCGTGCAGACCATGCCGGGCGCCGGCGGCATCGTCGCCGCCAATTACATGGCCACCATCGCGCCGCGCGACGGCACCATGATCGCGAGCGTGCACGACACGCTGACCATGACGCAGGTCCTGAAGCCGCAGGACGTGAAGTTTGACATGTCGAAATTCAACTGGATCGGCGTCGTCACCAAGATGACCAGCACGCTCAGCGTCTCGGACCGTGCGCCCGCGACGACGATCGATGGCGCCAAAAAGACCGAGGTGATCCTCGGATCGTCGGGTCCGGGATCGATCACCGACATTCTGCCGCAGTTGCTCAACCACATGTACGGCACGCGCTACAAGGTGGTCGGCGGCTATTCGGGTCTCGGCCAGATGAACATGGCGATCGAGCGCGACGAGATCCATGGGCGCGCCGGCTCGTTGACGAGCTGGCAGCAGGTCAGCGGTCCGCTCGCCGGGCACATGGTGCATGTCGTGCAGGTCAACATGGCGCGTGACCCGGCGCTGCCGAACACGCCGCTGCTCACCGATCTGGCGCGCAACGAGCGCGAGAAGGCCATGCTGGAATTCATGTCCTCGACAGGCATCATCGGGCGTTCGCTGTTCGCGCCGCAGGACGTGCCGCTCGAGCGCATCGAGATCCTGCGCAAGGCCTTTGATGAGATGATCGTCGACCCGACATTCCTGGCGGACGCGAAGAAGCGCCAGCACGACATCGACCCGGTCAAGGGCGAGGTCGTGCAGGCGGCGGTGAAGAAAACCACCCAGCTGCCGAAGGAAGACGCCGCGGAGTTGCGCAAGGCGCTGGGCATGTAGCCGTCATCATTGCATTATTAGCTTCGTCATTGCGAGAGCCGAAGGCGACGCGGCAATCCATCTCGCGGCAGCCGCCCGAAGATGGATCGCCGCGTCGCTGCGCTCCTGGCAATGACGAGTAGAATGTCATGACGCGCACAAGACGTAACTGGAGACAAGCATGACTGCTGCGGTGATCACGGGCGTTCGCTCGGTGGATCTCGACGTGCGCGACATGGCGCGGGCGCGCGAGTTCTACACCAACGTCTGGAAGCTGACGCCGGTGGGCGACGATGCGTTTCGCGGCGCCGGGCCGGCGGCGCATCTTTTGAAGCTGCGGCACGCCTCGGACGTCGCCGCGATCCGGCGCGTCACCTTCGATGCGCGCGACCGCGATCAGGTCGCGCGCCTGCATCGCAACGTCGCGCCGATTGC
>JAQGKM010000467.1 GCA_028290125.1 Hyphomicrobiales bacterium
TGTCGATGACGAAGATCAGGTCGGGCGTGCCGCCCATGTCCTTGATGCCGCCGAGGGCCTTCTCGAGCTTCTCGCGCTCACGCGACAGGAGCAGGCGCTCCTTCTTGGTGAGGCCCGAGGCGCCGGCCGAGAGCTGCTCGTCGAGCTTGCGCAGGCGCTGGATCGAACCCGAGATCGTCTTCCAGTTGGTCAGCATGCCGCCGAGCCAACGCGAGTTGATGTAGTACTGGGCCGAACGCATGGCGGCGTCGGCGATCTGGTCAGCCGCCTGGCGCTTGGTGCCGACGAACAGCACGCGACCACCGCGCGCGACCGTGTCGGACACGGCCTTCAGCGCCTGGTGCAGCAGAGGAACGGACTGCGCGAGATCGATGATGTGGATGTTGTTGCGGGTGCCGAAGATGAAGGGAGCCATCTTCGGGTTCCAGCGATGCGACTGGTGGCCGAAATGCGCGCCGGCTTCGAGCAGCGAACGCATGGAAAAATCGGGAAGCGCCATGATCTGTATTCTCCGGTTGAACCTCGGCGGAGGATTTGGCCAGCTGGAAGCCGACCACCGGAGCGAACCCTTGAAGCAGGGACGCAACTACTCCGCCTGTGGAATGGGCGCGCTTATAGGCGAGGTTGGCCGCTGATGCAAGGCGCGGGAGGTGCGAAAAGGCTACGCCCCTTGCAGACGGCGCAGGCTTTCGAGCAGGTTCGCCGTGCGGTAGGGCTTCGAAAGGAAGATCGACCCGGGAACGGCGCGCTCCGGACGGGTGATGTGCCCTGAGGCGTAGATCACGCCCAGGCCCGGCGCGAGGTCGCGGGCCTGCTCCGCCAGTGTCCAGCCATCGAGCGTGCCGGGCATGCGAATATCGGTGAACAGGAGATCGACCGCATCCTCGCCGGCCGAGCGATTGCGCAGGAGGACGATGGCTTCGTCTCCGCTCGCGGCTTCCAGAACGGCGAAACCCGCTTCGGCAAGATCCAGGCAGACGATCTCACGCACGATCTCTTCGTCTTCGACAACGAGTATGAGCGGGTTTGCTTCAGCCATGGATTCGACGCTCCCGGATCCGCAGCGCCGGAGCGCGCGGTCAAAATGGGTACGCGCGAACCCTATCCTTGTATCACCCGGGCCAGCGTCACATGGCCGTGACGCCGCGATGACACCTACACGTGCTCCACGGAAACGACGCCCGGGATGGACTTGATGGCGCCGGCGATCTGCGGCGAGATCTGGAAGCGGCCCGGCAACTTGACCTCGACCTCGCCGCGCTCCTGGTCGAGCATGAGAACGAGCGAAATCTCGCCCTCCCCGCGCTGGGTCAGCCGCGCCTGCAGCGAGGGCAGCGGAGCCGGATCGCGCATGAAGATGCGCAAGCCCTGCTGCACGCGATGCGCCGCCTGTTCGAGCGGCTCGACGCCGGTGATGCGCGCGCGCACGTCCTCGCCCTCGACGTTGGCCTGCAGGTTCACCAGCACTGCGGCGCCCTTTTCCAGCAGATCGCGGAACTGGTTCAGGCCTTCCTGGAACATGATCGCTTCATATTGCCCGGACTGATCCGACAGCGTCACGATGCCCATCTTGTTGCCGGACTTGGTGCGGCGCTCCGAGCGGTCGAGCACGGTGGCGGCGAGCCGCGCGGCTGATGCGCCCTGCTTCACCGCACGGGCGAAGTCGGTCCATTTCTCGACGCGCAGCTTCTTCATCACATGTGCATAGTCGTCGAGCGGATGGCCCGACAGAAAGAAGCCGACGGCCTCGAACTCGCGGCGCAGGCGCTCAGCCGCGGGCCACGCCGGGGCCGCCGGGATGTTGAGCTTTTCGGGCTCGGCATGCGCGCCGCCGAACAGCGAATCCTGTCCGTCCGCGCGCTCGCTCTGCACGCGGTTGGCGACGGCCATCAGCGGCTCGATCGCCGCGAAGGCGCGCGCACGCTCGGGCTCCAGCTCGTCGAAGGCGCCTGCGCAGACGAGGCTTTCGAGCACGCGCTTGTTGACGTCGCGCGGATTGAGCCGCGACGACAGGTCGGAGAGGTCACGGAACGGCCGCCCGTCACGCGCCGCGACCAGCGCGGCGGCCTGCCCCTCGCCGACGCCCTTCACGGCCGACAGCGCGTAGCGAATCGACAGCTTGCCGTCGGCGCCCTTGTGGACCTCGAAGTCGACGCCCGAATGGCGCAGCGACGGTGATTCCACCTTGATGCCGAGACGCCGGGCCTCGTTGCGGAATTCCGACAGCTTGTCGGTGTTCGACTTGTCGAGCGTCATCGATGCGGCGATGAACTCGACCGGATAGTTCGCCTTGAACCAGCCGGTCTGGTAGGCGATCAGCGCG
Source organism: Hyphomicrobiales bacterium (assembly GCA_028290125.1). GTDB lineage: Bacteria > Pseudomonadota > Alphaproteobacteria > Rhizobiales > Beijerinckiaceae > Terripilifer. The sequence goes on from JAQGKM010000467.1 coordinate 2,324, forward strand.
TAGGCTGCGGCGTGCGACTTGTTGAAGCCGTAGTCCGCGAACTTCGCCAGCAGGTCGAAGATCTCGTCGGCCTTGGCTTTCGCGATGCCACGCTCGGTGCAGCCGTTGACGAAGCGCTCGCGCTGCGCGTCCATCTCGGCCTTGATCTTCTTGCCCATCGCGCGGCGCAGCAGATCGGCTTCGCCGAGCGAATAACCCGACAATTGCTGGGCGGCCTGCATCACCTGTTCCTGGTAGACGATGACGCCGCAGGTCTCTTCGAGAATCGGCTTCAGCTTTTCGTGCAGATAATGCGCGTCCTGCTCGCCGTGCTTCACCGCGCAGTAGGTCGGGATGTTGGCCATCGGGCCCGGTCGATAGAGCGCGACCAGCGCGATGATGTCTTCGAGACGGTCAGCCTTCATCTCGGCGAGCGCCTTGCGCATGCCCGCCGATTCCACCTGGAACACGCCGATGGTCTCGCCACGGCCGAGCATGTCATAGGTCTTCTTGTCGTCGAGCGGGATCTCGCCAATGTCGACATGGATGCCGCGCTTCGCCAGCAGTTCGACCGTGGTCGACAGCGTCGTCAGCGTCTTCAGGCCGAGGAAGTCGAATTTCACGAGGCCCGCGGGCTCGACCCACTTCATGTTGAACTGGGTCGCCGGCATGTCCGACTTCGGGTCGCGGTAGAGCGGCACGAGTTCATCGAGCGGGCGGTCGCCGATGACGATGCCGGCGGCATGCGTCGAGGCGTTGGAATAGAGCCCTTCCAGCGTCTCGGCGATCTTCAGCAGCTGGCCGACCTTGGGGTCGGTCTCGGCCGCCTCGCGCAGCTTGGGTTCGGATTCGATGGCCTGCTTCAGCGACACCGGCGCGGCGGGATTTTGCGGCACCAGCTTGGCCAGCTTGTCGACCTGGCCGAGCGGCATTTCGAGCACGCGCCCGACGTTGCGCAGCACGCCGCGCGCCAGGAACGAGCCGAAGGTGATGATCTGCGCGACGCGATCGGCGCCGTAGCGCGCGCGCACATAGCGGATCACCTCGTCGCGGCGCGTCTGGCAGAAGTCGATGTCGAAGTCGGGCATCGACACGCGTTCGGGATTAAGAAAGCGCTCGAACAGCAGGCCGAAGCGGATCGGATCGAGATCGGTGATGGTCAACGCATAAGCGACCAGCGAGCCCGCTCCCGAGCCGCGGCCTGGCCCAACCGGAATGCCCTGCGCCTTCGCCCATTTGATGAAGTCGGACACGATCAGGAAATAGCCCGGAAACTTCATCCGCGAGATGATGCCGAGTTCGAAAGCGAGCCGCTCCTCATAGTCGCTGGTCGCGAAACCCGGGGCCGTGCCGTGCTTGGCGAGCCGCGCGCGCAGGCCCTCTTCGGCCTGCCGGCAGAGTTCGGCGCTTTCCTCGGCTTCCGCAGCGGCGGCGTCGGAATTTTCCACGCCCGTGGTGAAGCGCGGCAGGATCGGCTTGCGGGTCAGCGGCCGGTAGGCGCAGCGCATGGCGATCTCGACTGTGTGGTCGGTGGCCTCCGGCAGATCCTTGAACACGGTCAGCATTTCGCCGCGCGTCTTGAAGCGATGCTCGCGCGTCACCTGCCGACGATTCGGATCGGAAACGATGGCGCCGTCGGCGATGCACAGCAGTGCGTCATGCGCTTCATAGTCCGAGCGCGCCGCGAAATAGGGTTCGTTGGTGGCGACCAGCGGCAGGCCGGTGCGATACGACAGGCCGATGAGATCGGGCTCGACCTTCTTCTCCGCGTCCGTGCCGTGGCGCTGAATCTCGACGTAGAGCCGCCGATCGAAAAGCGGGCGCAGAACGTCGAGGCGGGCCTGCGCGGCTTCAGGACGACCCAGCCGCAGCGCGTGGTCGATGGGGCCGTTGGGGCCGCCGGTCAGCGCGATCAGCCCGCCGCTGCGGTTGCGCAAGGCCTCGATGGGCACATGCGGCGTGTCTCCGGGCTGCGGCAGAAGCCACGCCTGCGAGCCGAGCTTCATCAGGTTCTCGTAGCCCTCCTCGGTTT
>JAQGKM010000012.1 GCA_028290125.1 Hyphomicrobiales bacterium
CCGTGCAGCAGGCGGTGCTGTCCGGCTCGGTCGATGGCGCGACGGTGCTGGAGCCGTCGGCGTCCATCGTCCTGCAGCGCAATCCGAAGCTGAAGATGATCGTCACGGCGCGCGACATGTTCAAGGATATTCCGGGCGTGGTCTTCGCCGCGACCGGCGCGTTCGAGAAAAGCGCCCCGCAGGCGCTGGGCAAGATGGTCGAGCTCTGCGCCCGCGCCACCGACCTAATCCGCGCCAGGCCGGAAGAAGCTGCGGGCTATGTGGAGGCTGTCCTTGGGGGCGGCTTGGTGGACGCCGCCACCATGCAGAAGGCTTTGAAGTCTCCTGCGGTGGATTTCATCTTCGACATCCACGAGATCGAGGCGCCCACCAAGGCGCTGCTCGCCTATCAGGTCGAGCTGGGCGATTTCCAGACCGCGCCGCCGACCGAAGGCCTGTTCGATGCGACATGGTCGGACAAGGTGATGGCCGGGCGGCGCGTCGCCAAATAGGCACGGCTCTCCCTTCTCCCGCGCTGGCGGGAGAAGGTGCGCCGCGAAGCGGGGCGGATGAGGGCGGTTCATCCCGCGAAACGGCGTTTGTTGAAAAGCCCTCACCCGTCAGGCTTCGCCTGCCACCCTCTCCCGCGAGTGCGGGAGAGGGGCGGCCCACCACAATTCGTGATCACCATCCCGCTTGCCTTTTGCCTTGCCTTTTGCAAAATGAATGACCGTTCGTTTTTTATTGGTCTCGCATGCCCAAACTCTCCGACGCCCAGGCCGAACAGCGCCGCACCCGGATCCTCGACGCGGCGGAGCTTTGCTTTGCGCGCGACGGCTTTCATCGCACCACCATGCAGGCGATCTGCCGGGAGGCCGGCATCAGCGCCGGCGCGCTTTACCTTTATTTCCCGTCCAAGGAAGCGCTGATCGAGGGACTGACCTCGCGCGACCGCGACCAGATTCTCGCGCAGTTCGCCGCCGCCAGCAGCGACGGCGACTTTCTGGCGATGGTCGGCGCGCTCCTGCACCATTGCATCTTCAGCCAGCCGATCGAGAAAGCGACCCTCTGCATCGAGATCGGCGCCGAGGCCACGCGCAATCCCGCCATCGCGCAAACCATGTCGCGGTTCGACGCCGAGATCCGCGGCTCGATCACCCAGCTGGTCGCGCAGGCGCAGGCCGCAGGAAAAATCGCGCCGGTTGCGCCCGTCGAGGACGTCGTCCTCGCCATGGCGCTGATCGGCGACGGCCTGTTCTGGCGCCGCGCCGTCGATCCGTCCTTCGATCCCGTTCGCGCCATGCCGCAGATCCTTTCCATGGTCGCCGCGCTCGTGCGGCCCAGCACGTCTTCCAACAACGAGTTTGCCCGATGACGAAATTCTTGCTGATCGCCGTGTCCGGCCTCGCGCTGCTCGCCGCAACGCCGTCGCTGGCCGCCGACGCGCCGCGCGCCGCCGCCCAGCCAAATGCGCCGGCCGTGACGGTGGCGCGAGCGCAGATGCGCACGCTCGTCGAGACGGTCGCGGTCAGCGGCAGCATCGTTGCGCGGGATGAAATCCTCGTCGGCCCCGAAATCGAAGGCCTACGCATTCTCGAAATCCTCGCCGACGAGGGCGACACGGTCGCGGCCGGCCAGGTGCTGGCGCGGCTGTCGCGCGAGACGCTCGATGCGCAGCTTGCGCAAAGCGACGCCGCGCTGGTGCGTGCCGATGCGCAGATCGCCCAAGCGCAGAGCCAGATCCGGCAGGCGCAGGCCAACCTCGGCCAGACGACGCCCGATCTCGAGCGCGCGCAATCGCTGATCCGCACCGGCGCCTCGACGCAGGCGCTGGTCGACCAGAAGATGGCCGCCGACAACGCCGCCCGCGCCGCGCTCGACGTCGCGCGCGCCAGCCTGAATGTCTCGAACGCCGACCGTGCGAGCCTCGATGCGCAGCGCCGCGAATTGCAGGTGCGCATTTCGCGCACGCAGGTGCGGGCGCCGGTCGCGGGGGTCGTCTCGCGCAAGAATGCACGCGTCGGCGCGATCGCGGCGGGCGTCGGCGACGCCATGTTCAAGATCGTCGCCAATGGCGCGTTCGAGCTGGAGGGCGAGGCCTTCGAGACGCGTCTCGTGCGTCTGGCGCCCGGCCAGACGGCGCGCGTACGGGTCGGCGAGGTCGTCATTCCCGGCAAGGTGCGGCTGGTGTCGCCGGAAGTCGACAAGGCGACCCGCCTCGGGCGCGTGCGCATCCTGCTCGAACCGTCGAGCGCGGCGCGCGTCGGCGGTTTCGCGCGCGGCGAAATCGAGACGCGTCGCATCGAGGCGCTCGCCTTGCCGAGCGGCGCGCTGCTTTACGATGGCGTGCAGCCCATGGCGCAGGTCGTCAAGGACGGCCGCATCGAGACCCGCAAGGTCAGCGTCGGCATCGCCGCCGATGGTTTCACCCAGATCGTCAGCGGCGTCAGCGACGGCGAGGAGATCGTCGCGCGCGCCGGGCCTTTCCTGCGCGACGGCGATTTCGTTCGGCCGGTCGAAGTGGCGGAGGCGAAGTAATGTCCCTCAACATCTCCGGCTGGTCGATCCGCAATCCCATTCCGCCGCTCGTGCTGTTCACGGTGTTCATCGTGCTCGGCCTCGTGTCGTTCGGCAAACTGCCGATCACGCGTTTCCCGAACATCGACGTGCCGATCGTGTCGGTGACGGTCACGCAATCGGGCGCGGCGCCAACGGAGCTCGAGACGCAGGTCACCAAGAAGATCGAGGACGCGGTCGCTGGCGTCGCCGGCGTCAAGCACGTCTCGTCGGCGATCTCGGACGGCACGTCGGTGTCGACCATCGAATTCCGGCTCGAGACGAATTCCGACCGCGCGCTGAACAACGTGAAGGATGCGATCTCGAAGGTGCGCGCCGACCTGCCGCGCAGCATCGACGAGCCCGTCGTGCAGCGCATCGAGATCGCCGGCCTGCCGATCGTCACCTATGCGGTGGCGGCGCCGGCGATGACCATCGAGCAATTGTCATGGTTCGTCGACGACGTGATCGCGCGCTCGTTGCAGAGCGTGAAGGGCGTCGGCGGCGTCACGCGCGTGGGTGGCGTCGATCGCGAGATCCGCGTCGCGCTCGATCCCGACCGCCTTGCGGCGCTGGGCGTGACGGCGGGCGATGTGAACAAGCAAGTGCGCGCGATGAACGTCGATCTCGCGGGCGGGCGCGGTGAGATCGCGGGTCGCGAACAGTCCATCCGCACGCTGGCCGGCGCGCGCACCGTGGAAGACCTCGCGGCGACGATGATCGCGTTGCCGGGCGGCCGCAAGGTGGCGCTGTCGGATCTCGGCTCCGTGACGGATGGCCCCGCCGAACAGCGCCGCTTCGCGCGGCTCGATGGCAAGCCGGTGGTCGCCTTCGGCGTCACCCGCGCGACGGGCGCGAGCGACGTCACGGTCGCGCAGGCGCTGGAAGAAAAGCTCGCCAGCGTCCGCAAGGACAGGCCGGATGTCTCCATCGACCTGATCGATTCCTTCGTCACCTACACGCAGGGCAATTTCGAATCCGCCATGCACACGCTGCTCGAAGGCGCCCTGCTGTCGGTGCTGGTCGTGCTGGTGTTCCTGCGCGACTGGCGCGCGACGCTGATCACCGCCATTGCGCTGCCGCTGTCGGTGCTGCCGACGTTCTGGGCGATGGACGCGATGGGCTTCTCGCTCAATCTCGTGAGCCTGCTGGCGCTGACGCTCGCGACCGGCATTCTCGTCGACGACGCCATCGTCGAGATCGAGAACATCGTGCGTCACATGCACATGGGCAAGACGGCGTGGCGCGCGGCGCTCGAAGCCGCCGACGAGATCGGCCTCGCGGTCATCGCGATCACGCTGACGATCATGGCGGTGTTTGCGCCGGTGTCGTTCATGGGCGGCATCGCCGGGCAATATTTCAAGCAGTTCGGCCTCACGGTCGCGATCGCGGTGTTCTTCTCGCTGCTCGTCGCGCGCCTCATCACGCCCTTGATGGCCGCCTATTTTCTGAAGCCGAAACCTGATGCTCATGTCGAGGACGGCGCCGTCATGCGGTGGTACACGCGACTGGTGAGGGCCTCCGTGCGGCGGCGCTGGCTGACGCTCGGCGTCGGCGCCCTGATCTTCGTCCTGTCGATCTTCTCGACGAAGCTGCTGCCCAACGGCTTCCTGCCGGCCGAAGACGTCGCGCGCCTGCTGCTCGCCGTCGAACTGCCGCCGGGTTCGAAGCTCGCCGACACCGAACGCGTGACGAGCGACATCACCGCGAAGCTGCGCGAACGCGCCGATGTGCGCAGCGTCTTCGCGGATGGCGGGAAGATCGGGCAGGGCTCTGCGGAAGTCCGCAAGGCGCAGCTCGTCATCAATCTCACGCACAAGTCGAAGCGCGACCTGTCGCAGAAGGAGATCGAGCGTCAGATCGGCGACGTCGTCGCGCAATATCCCGACATGCGCACCTGGTTCCTCAACGACAACGGCCAGCGCGCCGTGTCGCTGATGGTGTCGGGCAATGATTCCGTCGCCGTCGAGAAGGTCGCGGCGGATCTCACGAGTCAGGTCAAGCGCGTGCCGCTGGTCGCCAATGTCGTGTCGACGGCGGCGCTGGATCGCCCTGAAATCCGCATCGCCCCGAAAGCCGGTCGCGCCGCCGATCTCGGCGTCTCGACCGATGCGCTGGCCGAAGCGATCCGCGTCGCCACCATCGGCGACATCGACGCCAATCTCGCCAAGTTCAACGCCGGCGACCGGCTGCTGCCGATCCGCGTGCAGCTGGTGCAGGGCGCGCGCGCCGACATGGACGCGCTCGCCAGCCTGAAGGTCACGACCTCGTCGGGCGGCTCCGTCCCGCTCGCCTCGGTCGCCGACATCTCGTTCGGGCAGGGGCCGACCAGCATCGACCGTTACGATCGCGTGCGGAAGATCGCCGTCGAGGCCGATCTCGCAGGTGACGCGCCGCTCGGCGAAGCGCTGGCCGCCATCTATGCGCTGCCGGCCGCCAAGGCCCTGCCGGTCGGCGTCACTTTGCGCGAGGCGGGCGACGCGGAGGTGATGGTGGAAGTCTTCCAGGGCTTCGCGCAGGCGATGGGCGCGGGCCTCATGATGGTGCTGGCCGTGCTGGTGCTGCTGTTCGCCAGCGTCACGCAGCCGATCACCATCTTGCTGTCGCTGCCGCTCTCCATCGGCGGCGTCATCTTCGCGCTGTTCCTCACCCACAAGCCGATCTCGATGCCGGTGGTGATCGGCATCCTCATGCTGATGGGCATCGTCACCAAGAACGCCATCATGCTGGTCGATTTCGCCGTCGAGCAGATGGCGAAGGGCATGGACCGCACCGAGGCGATCATCGACGCCGGCCGCAAGCGCGCGCGGCCCATCGTGATGACCACCATCGCGATGGCGGCGGGCATGATTCCGTCGGCGCTGGGCTTGGGAGACGGCGGCGAATTCCGCTCGCCGATGGCGATCGGCGTGATCGGCGGGCTGATCGTCTCGACCGTGCTGTCGCTGGTCTTCGTGCCGGCGATCTTCACCTTCATGGACGACATCGGCCACGGCGCGGCGCGCTTCTTCGGGCGGTTCATCGGCGGGCCGGACGAAGGCCGCAAACCGGCTGCGCCCGAGGCGGCGCCAGTCGCGCCGCCGTATCCGTTTCCGGCTGAGTGAGGGGTTCGATTTCCACGCATTCAGGCGAGCGACGCATCAAACTCCCTCCCCCTTGCGGGGAGGGCGACTCAGCCGCAGGCTGAGCGGGGTGGGGGTCGTGAGGCCTGTCCCCGACAGTGTGACTGAGTTGCGGGCGCTTGTTC
>JAQGKM010000020.1 GCA_028290125.1 Hyphomicrobiales bacterium
AGAAACACTTCCGGGCTGATGCCGCCATAGATCCAGCCGACCACGAGCGCGCCGAAGATCGCCGCCATGTCGGCCAGGAACGTCAGCAGCGGCAGGCTGATCAGCAGCGCGAGGATGCGCGGCATGATCAGCACGTCGACGGGGTCCATGCCCATCACGCGCAGGGCGTCGATTTCCTCGCGCATTTTCATCGAGCCGAGTTCGGCCGTGATCGCCGAGCCCGAGCGGCCCGCGATCATGATCGAGGTCAGCAGCACGGCCAGTTCGCGCAACGCCAGAATGCCGATGAGATCGACCGCAAAGGTCGCCGCGCCGAATTTCTGCAGCTGGAAGATCGATTGCTGCGCGACGATGCAGCCGACCAGGAAGTTGATCAGCACGATGATCGGCAGGCTTCGGAAGGCGAAGGATTCGATGTGGTAGACGATCGAGGTGCCGCGGAAACGCGCCGGCTTCAGGATCGCCTTCGCCATCGAGTTCACGACTTCGCCGAGAAATGAGACGCCGGTGAACATGTTGCGGCCGACGTCGACAAGCGTCTCGCCGATGTCGGCGAGCAAGTTGACGATGCTGTTGCCGCCCGGCTGCTTGGGCGGCGCGCATTCGTCGTATTTCGCTTCCTTCAGCAGCAGCTGGAATTCAGGCCGCGCGGTTTCGTAGGTCAGCGTGGCGCCGCTGCGCGCGAGGGCGTCGCGGCTGCGGTCGATCACCCAGGCCCCGGCGGTGTCGAGGCGTTCCAGCTGGTCGAGATCGAGCGTGATGTCGCGCATGCCCGTGCCGTCGGCGATCATGTCGCGGCCGGCGCGCTCGAGTTCGGCCGAACCGTCGATGGTCCAGGCGCCGGTCAGCGTGAGTCGCAGGCCATCGCCTTGCGGTTGGCTCCAGAAGGCGGGTTCAGATCCCGTTTGAGACGTCATGCGCCGGGACGCTCCGAGTTTGTGTGTGGATTCGTCATAATGGCGGAGCCTTGCGGAGTCTAATCACGGGGCGGATCGCCTGCGCGGGCGCGTGTGAGCCAGAGCCAGCGGGTGAGGGTGAGGCGCTGCGCTTCGTTGTCGCGAATCCATGCGGCGTCCTCAAGACGACCGGTTTCGGCGTCGAACGTCAGGCTCTCGGGGCCGTCATCGGTGCGGGCCGGAGCGCCGTCGCGGAAATAATGCGCCTGCGTCACGCGTCCGCTGTCGAAGTCGTAATGCAGGGCGGCCGGGCCGTCCTCGCGGTGGAGGCGACCTTCGCGATACCAGAGTTCGAAACCGACCGCGCCGTCCGCCGTGCGCCGCAGGATGCAGGCGGGGCCATCCTCGCGATGCGGCCTGTCGTCGAGAAGCCAGAGCTCGGTGTAGACCGGCCCGTCTTCCTCGATCCGGTATTCCAGCATCGGCTGGGGCAAGCGGTCACTCCATGACGGCGGCTTTGAGGATGCAGACCATGGTGGCGTGCGCCGGCTTCTTCGAGGTGTTGCGAATGACATGTGGACGGTCGCAGCGATACCGCAGCGTGTCGCCCGCCTTGGCGTGTTCGATCACGCCCGACACCTCCACCTCGAGTTCGCCCGAGATGACCGACAGACATTCGATAGAGCCGCGCTGGTGCGGATCCGATTCGAGCTGGCCGCCGGGCTCCGCCTGGAAGTCATACCACTGCAGCCATTCGACGGTCTTGATCCAGCCGATGATGCCGAGCCGGCACTTGCCGTCGTCGGACAGCAGGATCGGGGTTTCGCCCCTTGTCGACTTTTCGATGAAGGGCTCATCCTCGGCGGCCATCAGCACGCGTTCGATGGAGACATCGAGCGCCTGCGCGAGGCGCCAGATGGTGGCGAGCGTCGGGTTGGTCTCGTTGCGCTCGATCTGGCTGATGATCGACTTGGCGACGCCGGATTGTTCGGAGAGTTCGGAAAGTGAAAGGTTGTATGCCTTGCGCAGGCGCTGCACGGTCTTGCCGAGCTGGCCCGAGAGCGCCACCGCGCCCGCTTCCAGCGCCTTGACCTTGTCGCGACCTTCAACACCCATCCGCCCGGCTCCGCTCCGATCGTTTCGTTCCGGATAATAGCCGAATTCGTTTGTAATAACGAACGAAAATTCAGGATCGCTTCTGCGCGGCGCGCTCCGCATAGATCGCCAGAAGGCCGCCGGACGCGATGATCGCGGCGCCCACGAGCGCGATGTCGCGCGGCGCCTCGTTGAAGAACAAGAGGCCGATGATCAGCGCCCAGATCATCGACGTGTAATCGAAACAGGCGATGATCGAGGCGTCGGCAAAGCGGTAGCTCTGCGTCATGAAGATCTGTCCCACGCCGCCGAGCAGGCCGAGCGCGATCAACGGCCACCAGTCCGCCGAGGATGGCCAGACCCAGGCCTGCGACTGGACGGCGCTGGCGAAGGGCGCGGCGTTCGGCCAGACCTCGGCGGCGAGCATCACCAGGACGCTCGCGACCGTGGTGGAGGTCTGGAAATAGAAAACGATGGCGCCGGTGTCTTCCGTTTTGGTGAGGCGGCGCGTCTGGATCATGGCGATCGACACGAGCACCGCAGCCGAGAAGGCGCATAGTGCGCCGAAGGACGCGCGCTGGTCGGCGTGGCGGCCCAGATGCTCCCACAGGATCACCAGCACGCCGGCGAAGCCGATCAGCACCGCCGCCCAGCGCGAGCCCGTCACCTTCTCGCGCAGCAGCAGCGCGGAGAACACGACGATCAGAAGCGGCGCCGCGTAGCCGATGGCGGTGACGTCGGCCAGCGGCAGGAAGCCGTAGGCCGCAAACATCAGCGACATGCTGCCGACGCCCGCCAGCGAGCGCACGAGATGCCCGCCGAGATTCCTGGTGTGCAGCGCGCGCGGAAAATCGCCGCGCGCGAGAAGCCAGAACACGAGCGGAATGAGTGCGAAGGACGAGCGGAAGAAGACCAGCTCGGAGACCGGAATGGCGCTGTAATATTTGACGAGCGCGAGCATGGCCGAAAAGAACAGCGTCGATGCGATCTTGAAGGCGATGCCAGTCAACATGCGGGGAGAATGCGTCTCTCTTTTCCGGTTGCGGGCGCACCATGGGCATTTGTCGCCAGATGGGCAAGGCTCGATCGCAGCAAACGCCTCACGCGTGCGTCATTGCTTGCGCCCGCAAAGATCAACAAAGTTGCGACGACCCCCACCCCTAGCCCATCCCCGAAAGGGGGAGGTGAACAAAACTCGTCGCGCGTAAATCGTCACGTAAACCCCCTCCCCCTTGCGGGGAGGGCGACTCGGACGAAGCCCGAGCGGGGTGGGGGTCGTGAGGCCTCACAAATTGAAGGCGCATCGTTGCGCCATAAAAAAAGGCGCGGATTGCTCCGCGCCCTTTCGCATTCTCGATCCGCGCCGCTTACTCGAAGTGGCCGGCGGCGTGGGCCAGCATGGTGTAGACCTTGCCGGTTTCCGACGTGAGATAGGTGCGCGTCAGCACGCCGTCGCGGTCGTCGCGGCTGACTTCCGTCAGCAGGCGTTCGAACTCCGACGTGTAGTGATCCACCGAGTCGCGGAATTCCGGTTCGGCGCGATAGCGGCGGCGGATTTCCTCGAAAGCCTGCTGGCCCTGCGGCGTGTAGAGGCGGCGCGAGAAGACGTTCGCCTCGCCACGGTTGTAGCGATCCCAGAGGTCGACGGCGGCCTCGTGGTCGATCATTCGGGCGATGTCCATCGTGATCGCATCGAGCGCATTGCCCTGCAGGCGCGGCGCGCGCGCCGGCTCGTCCGGCTCATCGCGCGACGCGCGGGCGAGCAGGTCGGTCAGCCAGCCGGCGCCCTTTTCGGGGGCCGCCGGGGCAGGGGGCTTGCGCAGGTTCGGCATCGGACGACGCGACGCCGGCGCATCGTCGGACCGCATCGGCTCCGGACGATAGGCGTCGGCCATGCGCACCGTCTCGACCGGACGCTGCGGCTCGGAGAGACGCGCCGGCTCCGGCGCGCGCAGCGGTTCGGCGCGACGGCCCACCGGTTCGGCGACGTCGTAGGCGCGGCCCGAGCGGGCGATGATGTCCGTCAGCTCGTTCAGCGCTTTGATCTGTTCAGCGACGACGCGGCGCATGGCGGCGGCCTGTTCGGCCGTCTCGCGCGGCAGTTCGACGGCGCCGCGGCGCAGTTCCTGACGCGTAGTCTCGAGCTCGCGGTTGATCTCCGTCGAGATGCCCTGGATCTCGGAGGCCGAGGTCCGCATGCGCTCCAGCGCGGTGTTAAAGACCTGCGCGACTTCCTGATTGGCCTCGGAGAAGATCGACCGCAGTTCGGCGGTCATCTTGTCCTGCTGGCGCGAGGTGGAGTTGCGCACTTCGTCATACTGTTCGGAGATCACGCCGGCGACCGATTGCGTGGTCTCCGAGATGAAGCCGCCGATGTCGCGGGCGCGGGCCTCGGCGCGGCGGAACGCGTCGTCGACCGCAACCGAGAAGGTGCGCATCAGCGTTTCGAATTCGCCGGTCTTGGCGGTCATCGTCTCGATCGTCGCATTGAGCGCTTCGCGGCGGGCGCCGAGCACGTTGTCGATTTCGTTCTGCGCCGCGCTGATCTGCGTCGCGACGCCGGCCAGGTACTGGTTCGAATTTTCGAGGCGACCGGCGATGGCGTCGGCGCTTTCCAGCGTGGCGACGGCGGTGTCGGTGATCGCATGGACCTGCGCGTTGACGGTGTCGAGCGCCTGACCGAAGTCCTGCACGCGCGAAGACAGCGCGGTTTCGACGCCCGACAGGTTTTCACCCGCATGCGAGACGATCTGCTGCAGGAAGGCGCTGGTGTCGCGCAGCTGGTCGAGCGTGTTGATGATCTCGCCCTGCAGCGCCGCCTTCGTGTCGGTGAGGCTCTGGATCGAATTGCGCGCCGCGCCGTCGATCTGGATGCGCAGGCCCGCGGCCGACTTGTCGATGGCGGCCGAGAGTTCTTCCTGTTTCAGGCCGAGATGCTGGACGATCGCGGAGCCGCGGCTCTCGATCGCATTGGCGACGATTTCGCCGACGGTCGCGATCTCGGTCGTGACCTCGCTGCCGCGCGCCGCGATCATGTCGACGAGCATCGGGCCCTGCAGCTCGACGAGCATCTGCAGTTCGTTGGAGCGGCTGACGATGATTTCGTTCAGCGCTTCGCCGCGCTCGCGCATGCGCTCGGTGAGCTGGTGCATGCGCGTATCGATGTTGTTGGAGATTTCCGTCGCCTTGACGCCGAGCGTTTCGGCGACCGAGCGGCCACGGCGTTCGATCTCGTCCGAGACCGTGTTGAGGCGGCCGACGACGCGCTCTTCGAAGCTGCCGATGCGGTCGTCGAGCGTTTCGGCGATTTCGCTGGCGCGACCGCCGAGCGTCTCGTTGATCTCGTGCGCCTTGGACGACAGCGTCTCGGTGAGGGCGGTCGAACGGTTGAGCAGGATGGCGTCGATTTCCGCCGCCTTCTCGTCGAGCGCGCGGGTGACCTGACGGCCGCCTTCGCCCAGAACCTGCGCGACTTCGAGCGCGCGCTGCGCCAGCGTCTCGTTGAGCGCCTTGGCGCGCATGTCGAGGCCGTTGTCGATCTTGTTGATGAGCCCGTCGAGCGATGCGGCGATCGCCTGAGACTTGCTGGTCGCGCGGTCCTCGAACTCGCGGGTGCGAAGTTCGAGTAGGCCGGCGGTGGAGGAGGCGTGCGATTCAAGCCGCTCGGTCAGCGCCATGCCGTGCACGGTAAAGACGTTCTCGACGGTGCTGAAGCGCTCGACGATATCCAGCGTGAAGTGCTCGGCCTGCTGGCCGATGCGCTCGGCAAGCGCGCCGCCCTGGTTGGTGAACACGTCCTCGACGCGGTTGAAGCGCGAGGCGATGTCGTCGGTGAAGCGATCGGTCTGTTCCGCAAGACGCTCGGCAAGCGCGCCGCCGTGCACGGTGATCGCGGCTTCGGCCTCCTGCAGGCGGCTGGCGACTTCGCCGGTGAAGCGGTCGGCATGTTCGGCGATCTGGCCGGC
>JAQGKM010000151.1 GCA_028290125.1 Hyphomicrobiales bacterium
CGCGAGGCTCGTGCGCACGAGATAACTGCCGCCCTCGCGCGCGCGCCGATGCAGCGCGACTTCGACGCCGAAGGCGAGCAGAAAGCCTGCGGCGTAATCGAGCGGCGACGTGGGCAGAAGCTTTGGAACGCCATTGCCGTTCATGTCCGCCAGCCCGCACGCGGACTGGATGACGCTGTCGAACCCGCGCCGTTGCGACCACGGACCCTCGTGTCCATAGGCGCTGAGCGAGGCGCAGATCAGGCCCGGATGGGCGGCGCACAGCGTTTGGGGATCAAGCCCGAACTGCGCGGCGACGCCGGGCCGATAGGCCTGCACGAACACGTTCGCTCGCGCCGCCATGGCGCGCAGGCTGGCGAGATCGTCCGGCGCACGCAGGTCGAGGTTGCGCTCCTGCTTGTCGCGGTTGGCGTCGAGTTTGTAGGCGATGAGATCGGGCGTCTGCGGATGCTCGATGCGCGTGACCACAGCGCCGGCTTCCGCCAGAAAGCGGCCGCAGGTCGGGCCCGCGAGCACGCGCGTGAAGTCGATCACGCGGATGTCTCGAAACGGCTTTTGCGGTGCGTCGCCGATGCGCGCGATTTCGAGGAGCGGCAGGCGCGCGATGGCGGCGCCTTGCGGGGAAGCGTCCCATTCCGCAAACGACAGGGCAGGGGCGGCGATGGCGCCGGCTTTCGCCAATGCGGCGTCGAGTTCTCCGATGTCGCGCAAGCGGATCTGCGCCGCGATACTCTCGCGGTCCGCTATTGCGCCCAGCACCGCCAGCGCCCGCGCGCGGTGGTGCGGAAAGTTCACGTGCAGGAAGAGCGCGCGGCCGTCGCGGGTGGCGTAGAAGCCGGTCAACGCGTCGCGCGGTGCGGCGACCGAGGCGCCGTCGAGCCGCACATGGCGATAGCCCTCGCTCATCAGCGCCGCGTGGTCGAGATCGACATGCAGGCGGCGCGCCGGGCCCGGCAGGGCGAGCCCCGCGGCCGCGAGCGCGACGCCCGTCGCGACGCCTGCCTGTGTGCGGCAGGGGTAGAGCGTGTCGTCGCCGCTGAAGCGCACGCGCGCCGCGTCGGCGGCGGGCCATCCAGCGGCGTCGAGCAGGGCGCGGAGGGCCGTGTCGGGGTTCGTCGTCATCGCCACTGGCTTGCCACGTCGCTGGGCGCGTCGCAATATGACGCGGTGTTTGCTGTGCAAGTTCAACAATTCGCGGAGCGAATCCTTTCGCCCGACGCCTGCCATCTCCCTCCCCCTTGCGGGGAGGGCGACTCGCTGCGCAGCAGCGAGCGGGGTGGGGGTCGTGAGGCCTTCATGGATGAGCGCCTCACGACCCCCACCCCTAGCCCCTCCCTGCAAGGGGGAGGGGAATTCCATGCGTCACTTGCATGACCGCGTCGCTTGCACGCATGGCGATGACGAAGGTAACTGCATTGCTTCGCCCCGCTCGCAATGACGGTTGCCAAAACCCACCCGCCAAGCCAGTCTGCTGACAAGGCCGGACCATAACCGGCCTCGCGAGGGAGGATATCATGCGCAGTCTCATGCTGGGCGTCGCGCTCGGCGTTTTCGCCGTCACGGGCGCCATGGCGCAGCAGCCGGCGTCGCCGCTGGCGGGCTGGAAAACCATCACCGAAGACACGATGCGCAAGCCCGCCGATGGTGACTGGCTGATGTGGCGGCGCACCTACGCCAACTGGGGCTACAGCCCGCTCGACCAGATCAACAAGGACAATGTGAAGGGCCTGCGCGTCGCCTGGACGTGGTCGCTGACGTCGGGCGTCACCGAGATCGAGCCGCTGGTGCACGACGGCGTGCTCTTCATCACCAACGCCGGCGACAAGATCCAGGCGCTAAACGCCGCCACCGGCGACCTTCTGTGGGAATATCGCCGCGACCTCGCGCCGCCGCTGATCGCGCAGGGCGGCAACACGCTGGCGAAGCGCAACATGGCGCTGTTCGGCGACAGCCTCTACATCACGACATCCGACGCGCATCTCGTCGCGCTCGATGTCCGCACCGGCAAGGTGACGTTCGACCACACCGTCGCCGACTGGAAGAAGGGCTACCGCTATTCGAGCGGGCCGTTCATGGCCAATGGCGTGCTTGTCGCCTCGATGAGCGGTTGCAACGCCGCGCAGGCGGGCGGCTGCTTCATCACCGGGCACGATCCGAAGACCGGCGAGGAGCGCTGGCGCGTCCACACAGTGGCGCAGGACGGCGATCCGGCGGCCGCGACCTGGAATGGCCTGCCGCACGAAAAGCGCTTCGGCGGTTCGGCGTGGATCGCGGGTTCGTACGATCCCGAAACCGACACCATCTATCATGGCGTCGGCCAGCCCTATCCGTGGATCGCGGAAATGCGCGGCACCTCGCCGAAGAAAGAAGGCGCCGACAACAGCGCCCTCTACACCGACTCGACGCTCGCCATCGAGCCCGCGACCGGCAAGATGAAATGGCACTATCAGCATCTCGCCAACGACACGCTCGATCTCGATTACGCCTACGAGCGCGTGCTGGTTGACCTGCCGTTCAACGGCCAGCCGCGCAAGACGGTGGTGACCGTGGGCAAGCTCGGCATCATCGAAACGCTCGACCGCACCAACGGCCAGTTTCTGTGGGCGAAGGAAACCGTCTTCCAGAATGTCGTGAAGTCGATCGATCCGAAGACCGGCATCAAGACGATCAACGAAGACGCCATGCCGCATATCGGGAAGACGACGTTCAACTGCCCCGCCGATCCCGGCGCGCGTGGCTGGCCGTCGACCGCCTACAGCCCGAAGACGCAGATGCTCTATCTGCC
>JAQGKM010000099.1 GCA_028290125.1 Hyphomicrobiales bacterium
CTGCCGCACACGATGACGGAGCTCTCCGGACCCGTGTACGGCCACGAAGTCCTGAAGGAATTCGACAACGATCTCACGCGCCAGCACGAGGGCGAGCCGCAGGGCGAGCGCATCATCGTGCAGGGCCGCGTCCTCGACGAGGACGGCCGTCCGGTGCCCAACACCTTGATCGAAGTCTGGCAGGCGAATGCGGCGGGCCGCTACGTGCATGTCGTCGACGATCATCCGGCGCCGCTCGATCCGAACTTTTCGGGCGCGGGCCGCGTCGTCACCGACGAGAACGGCCGCTATCGTTTCACCTCGATCAAGCCCGGCCCCTATCCGTGGCGCAACCACCACAATGCGTGGCGTCCGGCGCACATTCATCTGTCGCTGTTCGGCCCGTCGTTCCTGTCGCGCGTCGTCACGCAGATGTATTTCGAGGGCGATCCGCTGTTCCCCTACGATCCGATCATGAACGAAGTGCCGGAGCACGCCCGTCACCGCCTGATCTCGAAGTTCGATCTCGACGTCACCGAGCCCGAATGGGCGCTCGGCTATACGTTCGACATCGTCCTGCGCGGCAAAAACGAAACCCCGATGGAGACCAAGTGATGTCCGGAGCCACTCCCTCCCAGACCGTCGGGCCGTATTTCGCCTATGCGCTCACGCCGACGCGCTATCCGCTGCACGAAATCTTCTCGACCGACCTCACGGGTCCGGGCGTCGAAGGCCAGAAGATCACCCTGACGGGCCGCGTGCTCGACGGCGACGGCGTCGGCATCACCGACGCCATGATCGAAATCTGGCAGGCCGACGCCAAGGGCTCGCTCGAGCACTCGACGCTCGGCTCCGGCAAGGCGAACTCCGGCTTCAAGGGCTTTGGCCGCTGCGAAACGCTGGCGGAAGGCGCCTACGAGTTCACGACCGTGAAGCCCGGCCGCGTGCCGGGCGCGGACGGCAAGCCGCAGGCGCCGCATCTTGGCGTGACGATCTTCTCGCGCGGCATGCTCACGCATCTCTTCACGCGCATCTACTTCGAAGACGAGGCCTCCAACGCGGAAGACCAGATCCTCAACCTCGTGCCGGCGGAGCGCCGCCATACGCTGGTGGCGAAGAAGGTGGGCGACCACGCCTACCAGCTCGACATCCGCATCCAGGGTGGCGACGAGACGGTCTTCTTCGAGGCTTGAGCCGGCGCAAGCCTGACGCAAGGTCTTGTAATGGCGGCGCTTGCGAGCGCCGCCATTTGTTTTAGGACTAATTTCGGCTTGCGCTGGAACCGGCAGGGGTCCAGATTCGCTATTGGACCGTGGAAGAGCCAAGCCGTCATGCAGAGATCGCTCCCGTCCCGTTTTCTACCCCCGCACCATCTGGCCCCGCATGTCGCGCCGGACGAGACCGATTACGTCCAGCGCCATTTCGTCAATCTCGTCGCGGCCGCCTTCCTGCTGTTCATCGCGGTCGCGATCACCTGGACGCTCGTCGCCGTGACCGAGAGCGAGAAGCAGATGCGCTGCATTGAGTCCGGCCGTCGCGAATGCGTGGCCATCGCCGCGCCGCCGCGCGGCATGCGCGCCATCGCCTACTAGGGCCGCCGCGCCGCGTGCGCGATCACGATCAACGTCCGTACAATCCCGTCGGCCATCTGCGCCAGGCTCAGGCGTGGCGTTCGCGCGCGCGACAAGGGTCGGTTGCCGCGCGGACGCGGGATGTGGATGAAACCGGCCAGCGGAATATCGTCGCCGAGCGTCAGGTAGAGCGTCTGGTTGCAGACGTAGGAGCCGGCGTCGCGCGAACGCTCGGCGGTCGCGCCCGCCACGTTCAAGGCCTGCACGAGTTGCGCGACCGGAAGGCGTGCGCGGCGAAACTCGGCGTCACGTGGCACGACATGGCGGGCGGCGGCGCGGGCGCGCGCCGCGTCCGGGTACAGCACCGTGATGCGATTGCGCGCCTGCAACTCGACCCCGAGCTTCCTGCGTCGTCCGGCGAGGCCGATGTGCAGGACGGCGTCGGGCTTCGTCTCGCGCAACGCGACCGCGAGAGCGCCGGGCACGTCGGCGAAGATGACCGGGAGAATGCGCGTCTCGATCCGCACGCCAAGCCGCGCCATCCGCCACGCCACGGCGCTGTCCAGCGCCTTGACGATGGCGGCCGAGGGGTTCGACGGGGCGCCGGGGAAGGGGCCGAAGCCGGTGACCAGGAGGGTGAGCATACGCTGGGGCATGACCCTCATCCTAACCTCGTCATTGCGAGGAGCGAAGCGACGCGTCAATCCATGGCAGCCGCTAGATGGATTGCTTCGTCGCTTAGCTCCTCGCAATGACGAGGCATGAATGTCACACGAGATCCGGCCCGTGCGGATCGGGTTACACGCGTCCCAATCTCGACACCTTTGGCCCCCACACCTGTGACCAAAGGCCCTGTTGCGCGGCATCGTTAAGGATTCGGCAATTCAATTCGGGGCTTTTCATCTTGTCCCGGCTTGGTCCGGCGGCACTCGAGGACTGAACTTGCAGAAGCCCGGTTTCCCATCGCTGCCCCGTGCGGCCGCGCTCTTCGTGACCCTCGCCTTGTCGGCGCTGACGGCGGGCTGCATGTCCACTGGCGACGCGCAGATGAGCGCCTCTGCGGCTTCCATGGCGGCTGAGACGGCGGGCGCGCGCGTGACTCCGATCTTCATCGCTTCCACGCGCCGCAACGACGGCCGCGCCGAAGGCGAAAGCGTCGCGGATGGCGGCGCGCATTACGCGCTGTCGATGGTGTCCGTGCCGCCCGGCCACAAGCCCGGCGCGATCGAGGAGCCGTCGTTCGGCAAGCCGACGCCCTCGAAACATTTCGCCGTGCTCGGCGGCCATGCGCTCGAGCCGCAGGACTTCCGCCTGCAGGTGTCGACCTATCTGTCGGGACGCATCGGCTCCAACCGCGACATTCTGATTTACGTGCACGGCTTCAACACGTCGCTCGACGAGGCGCGGTTCCGGCTGGCGCAGCTCGTCAACGACGGCTCGTTCGGCGGCGTCGCCGTGCTGTTCACCTGGCCGTCGAAGTCCGACATGTTCTCCTATGTCGGCGACAAGGAAAGCGCCACGGCTTCGCGCGACGCGCTGCAGAAACTGATGCGCGATCTCAGCCAGGTCGAGGGCGTCGGGCGTGTGCATGTGCTCGCGCATTCGATGGGATCGTGGCTCGCGATGGAAGCGCTGCGCGAGAACGCGATTGCGGGCGCGCGCAACCTCAATGGTCGCCTCGGCGACGTCATGCTCGCTTCGCCCGACATCGACATCAATGTCTTCCGCCAGCAGATGTCGCGCATCCAGGGCGCGAACGTCTCGATCTTCGTGTCGGCCAACGATCGTGCGCTCAATCTGTCGAGCCGCCTCGCGGGCGCCCGTCCGCGCGTGGGCTCGATGGACCCCACCAAGTCGCGCGACCGTGACGAACTCGCGCAGCTCGGCGTGAAGGTCTACGACCTGTCGTCGAGTTCGACCGGCCTCATCGGGCACTCGCTTTATGGCGATGTGCCGGCGGTGGTGCGCACCATCGGCGCCCAGCTCGCCGCTCCGCGCCCGGAAGATTCCGGCGTCACGGCGATGATTGACGCCACGAAGCGCGCCGTGGATCCGATCCCGTCCGCCGCCGCCAGCACGACGCCGGTCGCCTCGCCGATGAGCGCGACGCCCGCGAACGTGACGCCCCCCGGCGCCGTGATCAGCGCACCGCTGCCGCCGAACTGACGTTCCTCGCTCGTCACTGGATTGCCGCGTCGCTTCGCTCCTCGCAATGACGAGGC
>JAQGKM010000160.1 GCA_028290125.1 Hyphomicrobiales bacterium
TCACGCAGGCTGAAGCCCACGTCGATCACGACGACCCCAGCTTCGGTTCGATCGTTCTCGGCTTTCGCCAGGCTCAGGGCTGGGCAGCCGCCGTGCCTCCGGGCATTTTAACGACGGGCGCGGACGCTCAGACGACAACGACCTTCGTCGGCGCTGCTGACGAGACGCCGTTCCGCAACTTCCACCAAGCGCACGCCCGGCTTCGCATTATCAGCGCCTTGGCAAACTTGGCGCGAGCTGCGGGCGAGCGTCGACCCGGGTCCAATGTATAGAGCGGGTCCGTCCAATGGGCGATTCTTGGGAGCGGATCATCGAAGTACGGCTGGCCGCGGTAGTGGAGCGCCGATGAATGCGCATTGGGGATGTCCGCTTTCAGGCACCGAGCTGATGTCCGCTCATGGCGCATTCCGGACGTAGGCTGGATTCGTTTGCCGACTGGGGACACTTGCAACCCGTAAGTAACCGCCGTCGAACTCCCGGCCACGACACTCTATGATTCAGATTTGCGAGAGTTCTCGGAGGGCCCTGAAGTTCATTCGGGTACGCTCGCGTGCATTCGAGAGAGCCTGGAAACTGGTGCCGCAAGAGGGATTCGAACCCCCGACCCCCTCATTACGAATGAGGTGCTCTACCAGCTGAGCTATTGCGGCGTGCTTGCGGGGCGTTTTGCGCCGTCGCGAGGCCTCGACCTCTTAGCGAAGGGCGCGGCGCTTGGCAAGCAAAGACGCCGGTCCTTCGCGCTTTTTCGCGCCGCCCGTCAGGCGAACGGCAGACGTGTCGCAGAGGCCTCCGGATCGCGCGGCGGGCCGGGATCGTCCGCCGAATGCGGCATCGGGTAGAGCGCCTGCAGGGGCGCGCGGGGCGCGACGATGCGGGGCGGCGCGGGAGCCGGCGTTGGCGCGGGTGCGGCCGGTTCCGGCGTGCTTGGCGGCGGCTCGGGTGCGACGGGTGTGAGGACCGGGGCCTCGACCGGAGTCGCGGTCGCCTCGATCACCGCGATGGGCGGCGCGATGGCTTCCAGCACCTCCTCGGACTCGTCGTCCGACATGCTCTCCAGCGACAACCTTTCATCCTGCGCGGCGAGCTGGTCCTGCGGGACCGCCCAGTGGAAGGCGTCGAGCTTTCCGGTGACCGGCGAGGCCGGCTCCCAGCGATCCGAGATCACGCCGTCGGCGATCCAGGCGGGATCGCGCGGAGCGCGGGCCGCGCGCGCGAGCCATTCGCGCAAGGCGCCGCTGCGCGGGCCGTGTTCTGTCTCTTCCAGATCCGCCATCAGCAGGCACAGACGCCGCGTCGGACGGGTTTCGCCCGCCGCAAGCAACGGCGCCAGGGCGGCGCGCGCCTTGCCGAACTCGCGCGCCTCCAGCGCCGCGCGGGCGAGCGCGAAGGCGCTTTCCACGTCGCGCGGGTTGAGCGCCGCCAGATGTTCGGCGCGCGTCAGCCGCTCCCGCGCGGCGTCGCCGGGGCGCAGGTTGACGTAGGCTTGCGCAAGGTCGGGATGCGCCTGCATGCGCCACGCCGCCTCGAGCAGGCGCGACGCCTTGCGAAGGTCGTTGCGGCGCGACAGCAGGCCGCCGGCGATCACGGCGGCCGGCACGAGCCCCGGCGCCAGTTTCAGCGCCTCGCGCGCCTGCCGCAGCGCGCCTTCGGGATCGCGGTCGGCGCCGTCGCGGGCCTGCGCGGTCAGCAGCACGGCCCGTTGGCGGTCGGCGTGTTCGCGCTTCGTCGCCTTCTGGGCGCGGCTCGTCTCGACGATGTCGAGGGCCTGTCGCCACTCGCTGCGCCGCACGTGCCAGTCGAGCAGAGCCTCGCCGGCCCAGCCGAGCGGCGCGATGCGGTGCGCCTGCTGGGCGTAAAGATGCGCGGCGTGGTCGTCGCCGCGCCGGGCGGCTTCGGCATGCAGGCCGCGCAGGCCGAGAAGACGGGTTTCGGGCCGCTCCACCATGCGCGAGAAGGTCGTCTCGGCGGTGCGGCGGTCGCCTTCGAGCTGCGCCGTCTGGGCGCGCAACAGCAGGGTGAGCGGATCCTCTCCGATCAGCTTTTCAGCCTCGCGCGTGGCGCGCATGGCGTAGCGCGGATCGCCCGCAGCGGCGGCGATCATGCCGCGCGAGAGCGCCGCATAGCCGCGCGCCCTGCGCCGTGCGCGCGTCGTCAGCGCCACCAGCGAGGGCAGGCGGAAGATGAAGCGCAACGCGGTCCAGATGATCAGCAGCACCACGAAGGCGCCGATCAGCCCCGCGAGGCCGACGAGCAGCGAGGTTTCGATGCGCAGGCCCTGCCAGGTGAGCACGAGCTCGCCGGGGCGGTCCGCAAGCCACGACAGGCCGAGCGCCAAAGCTGCAAGCAGGACCAGAAAAACAATCACACGAATCATGCGGTCCTACTTCCTGGCGAGTGTGTCGAGCGCATCGTCGAGCAGGCTGCGGGCGGCGGCGTCTGCCTCCACGCGCTGGCGGGCGCGGACCGCCCAGTCGCGGGCCGGCGCCTTCACGTCGTCGGGCAACCGGTCGAAGACCGAGAGTGCTTCGGGCACGTCGCCGCGCTGCAGGGCGGCTTCGATGCGGCTGACGAGCGCCGGGGCGTCGTCTCCCGCGCTCTCGCCCGCCGGGCGGATGCGCACCAGGCTCGCGGCGCTGCGGGCGATGCGGTCCAGAAGGTCGCCATCGGCGCGTGCGGGTCGTCCGGCGCGCAGCATGGCGGAGGAGACGGCGTTGAACTCCTGCGCGAGCCGCGCGGTGGAGGGCGCGCCGGTGGCGGCGAGTGGCGTCAGCTTGCCGAGCCGGGCGGGATCGGCGCCCAGCTTCTGCAAGGCGCTGGCCTCGCGGGCGAAGGGCGCGCCACGGTCGATCTGCTGGCGCAGGCTGCCGGCCACCACGGCGAGCGCCGCAGCGTCTTGCGGAGCCACGCCCGCCACGTCGGGCGATTGCGTCGCCCGCACTTCGGTTTTGGGCGCCGCGAGGGCGGCGCGCAGCGGACCGAGCTCGCTGTCCAGCCGGCCTTCGAGACGCGACAGGCGCTGTTCGAGCGGGCCGAGATCGACGCGCGGCGCGGGCGGCGGCGTCGGCTGCGTGCGCGC
>JAQGKM010000175.1 GCA_028290125.1 Hyphomicrobiales bacterium
CGCTTCTGGCCGTTGCCGAGATCGATGATCTCCTTCGGCTCGCCGAAATAGACGCCGCCGGTCAACTCGCGCACAATCATGATGTCGAGGCCCTCGACGATCTCGCGCTTCAGCGAGGAATCATCCGCCAGCGCCGGATAGCAGATCGCCGGGCGGAGGTTGGCGAACAGCGCGAGATCCTTGCGCAGGCGCAAGAGGCCCGCTTCCGGCCGCACGTCGTACGGAACCGCGTCCCACTTCGGGCCGCCGACGGCGCCGAAGATGACGGCGTCGCAGTCCATCGCGAGCTTCATGTCGCTTTCGCTGATCGCCTTGCCGTGCGCGTCATAAGCCGCGCCGCCGACGAGACCCGTCTCGGTCTCGAACGAGGCGATGCCCTCCTGGCCCATCCAGTCGGCGACCTTGACGACTTCGGCCATGACCTCGGGGCCGATGCCGTCGCCCGGCAGGAGAAGGAGTTTGTGCGTCGCCATGGGGGGATCCGTCGAGGCTGGAGAGAAATGAGGCCCGTTTGCTAGCCTCTGCCCGGCGGGTTGGCAAGCGGGCGGGACGAAGCAGCGAGACCCTTCTCCCTCACGCGCCGTCATTGCGAGCGAAGCGAAGCAATCCAGAAGCCGCACGTGGGGCCTCTGGATTGCTTGGTCGCTGCGCTCCTCGCAATGACGGCGGCGGGCATGGCCCGCCGCCGTCTGCGATCTTACTTCACCACCATCTCGGTGAACGGCCAGACGTAGGCCTGCAGCATCACGTAGAGGCCCACAAGGCAGGCCAGCGCGATCGAGTGCCAGAACACGAAGCGCAGGATCGTGCCCTCGTGCCCGAACCAATTGGTCGCCGTGGAGGCCACGACGATCGACTGGGCGTCGATCATCTTGCCCATCACGCCGCCGGAGGAATTCGCCGCCGACATCAGGATCGGCGACAGGCCCAATTGCTCCGAGGTGATCTTCTGCAGGCCGCCGAACAGCACGTTCGAGGCCGTGTCCGAGCCCGTCAGCGCGACGCCGAGCCAGCCCAGCAGCGTGCCGAAGAACGGATAGAAGAACCCCGTGCCCGCGAAGGCGAGGCCAAGCGTGGCGTCGATGCCCGAATAGCGGGTGAGCGTGCCGATCGCCAGCATGGCCGCGATGGTGATGAGCGAATAGCGCGTCACCCAGATCGTCTCGCCATAGGCCTTCACGATCCGCACCGGCGAGAACCGCATCACGATGGCCGAGATGATCGCCGCCAGCAGGATGCCGGTGCCGGTGTAGGAGAGGAAGGTGAAGGCGAAGACCGCGCCTTCCTTGATCGGCGTGGCGACGACGGGCGGCACCTTTTCGATCAGGTTGTGAAGGCCTTCCACCGGATAGGCCGGCGCATAGATGGCGTTGGCCGCTTTCTTGAAGGCGTCCGTGCCCCAGACCGCGACGATGACCGACAGGATGATCCACGGCGACCACGACCAGGCGATCTGGCTCGACGTGCCCTTGGCGACCGGCGGCACCGGCGGCGGCGCGGTGAGATGCGACTCGTCCTTCGTGCGCAGCGCCGGCGACGTCCAGATCTGCGCGGGCTGCCAGACGCGCAGGAACAGCGTCAACGCCGCCATCGAGCAGAGCGCGGCGCCGATGTCGACGATCCACGGATTGATGTAGTTCGAGATCAGGAATTGCGGGACCGCGAAGGAGACGCCGCAGACGAGGATCGCCGGCCAGATCTGCATCATCCCGCGGAAGCCCGCGAAGGCCCAGATCAGCCAGAACGGCACGATCAGCGAGAACAGCGGCAGCTGGCGCCCGACCATCGCGCCCAGCAGATAGGGATCGATGCCCGTGACCGAGGCAAGGCCCTGGATCGGCGTGCCGAGCGCGCCATAGGCGACCGGCGCCGTGTTGGCGATGAGCGAAAGGCCGGCCGCCGCGAGCGGCGAGAAGCCGAGACCCATCAGGATCGCGCCCGTCACCGCGACCGGCGTGCCGAAGCCCGACGCACCCTCGAAGAAGGCGCCGAACGAGAAGGCGATCAGCAGGAGCTGCAGCCGCCGGTCGGCCGTGATGCCGCCGATCGATTGCTGCACGAGTCCGAACCAGCCTTTTTCAAGCGTCAGCCGGTAAAGGAAGATGACGTTGATGATGATCCAGCCGATCGGGAAGAAGCCCGTGACGGCGCCGAGCGCTGCGGCCCGCAGGGCGATCCCCGCCGGCATGGTGAAAACGAAGATGGCGATGAGCAGCGAGGCGGCGAGTGCGATCAGCGCGGCGATGTGCGCCTGAACCCTGCCGGTCGCGATCAGGAACAGCAGCGTGACGACCGGTATGGCCGCCGCAATAGTCGACAGCGTCGCGCTGCCGAGCGGGTTGTAGACTTGTGACCACATGAGCAGATCCCCCTGGCACACGCGGACTTGTGAAAATATCATCACCGCTTGGCGCCGAAGGATAATTAGCTGACGCTTTTTCGGGCGGGTCAATTTGGCCGCCCGCTTTTCCTCGCTAAACGGCGACGTTTAAGACCAAAGAACGAGGCAGAAACGCAAAACCGCCGGGAATTTTCATCCCGGCGGTTCCGTTAGGTCAGTTTGTGCGACGCGAGATCAGGCCGCGACGAGCTGGCGAATCACGTACTGCAGAATGCCGCCGTGACGGAAATACTCGAGCTCGTCGAGCGTCGCGATGCGGCAGAGCAGCGGCACGTTCTTCACCGTGCCGTCCGCGTAGGTGATCGCCATTTCCATTTTCTGGCGCGGCTTCAGCTTTTCGCCGAGGCCGAGGATCGTGACGGTCTCGTCGCCCTTCATGTTGAGCGACGCCCACGACGTGCCCGGTTCGAAGGTCAGCGGCAGGACGCCCATGCCCACGAGGTTCGAGCGATGGATGCGCTCGAAGCTCTGCGAGATCACGGCGCGCGCGCCCAGAAGACGCGTGCCCTTGGCGGCCCAGTCGCGCGACGAACCGTTGCCGTATTCTTCGCCCGCGAAGATCACCAGCGGCACCTGCTCGGCCTGGTACTTCATCGCGGCGTCGTAGATCGACATCTTCTCGCCCGACGGATAGTGGACCGTGTTGCCGCCTTCCGGAACGTTGTTTTCCGCATCGCGCAGCATGAAGTTCTTGATGCGGATGTTGGCGAAGGTGCCGCGCATCATGACTTCAT
>JAQGKM010000178.1 GCA_028290125.1 Hyphomicrobiales bacterium
CCCGTGACGAGCCGGTCCTGATCGCCCTTCGGCAGACGCAGGCGCAGCTCGTCCCAGATGCGCTCGTCCGGCCAGTCTTCGGGATCCGTATCGGGCAGGCACTGGATGTAATGGCGCACGACTTTCGGCGAGCGCATGGAATAAAGCGCGAAGCCGCGTGAATGGCGCGCGTAGATCAGCTCATCCATCACGGGCGGCGCCTCGGCGAGAATGCCGAGCCAGCCGAATGGATAGACACGCTCGTAGACGCGCAGCAACGACGCCGGAAAGGCCTGCCGCGCAACGCCATGGAAACCGTCGCAGCCGGCGATGAAGTCGCACACGACTTCGTGCGGCTCACCATGGGACGAGTAGGTCAGGCGCGGCTTGTCGCTTTCGATGTCGTGGATCGCGACGTTGTCGCAATCGAAACGCAAATCGCCGCCGGAGGCGAGGCGCGCATTGATCAGATCCTTCGTCACTTCGGTCTGGCCGTAGACGACGACATGCTTGCCGCCGGTCAGCTCCTCGAAGCTGATTTCGAAGCGCTCGTCCTCGATCGAAATGTAGCAGCCCTTGTGGACCAGCCCCTCGCGCGCGCAGCGCTCACCGACGCCCGCCTCGTTCAGCAGGTTGACGGTCCCCTGCTCCAGCACGCCGGCGCGGATGCGGCCTTCGACATAGGCGCGATCGCGGCGCTCGAGGATGACGCTCGACACGCCGGCCTTTTCGAGCAATTGCGCGAGCAGAAGCCCCGCCGGGCCCGAGCCGATGATGCCAACCTGCGTGCGTGTCGTCGCCATGTGCCATGTCCTCAACTGCTTCGCTCCTATCTAGAGCGAAGGCGGGGCGGCGGCGAGCCTGCCCTTGGTCGTAGCGCTTACAGCCTCGCCTTCAGGAACCGCAAAAGGCGCGGCGCGAAGAAGCCGGAATGAGAGCCTGCCTCGTCGAGCGGATCGCCCGCCCAATAGTGCGGCGCGCCCTCCACGATCACGGTGCGTGTCCAGACGCCCGCCTGCTTCAGCGCCTCCACGAAGGGCTCGGATTGCGTGAGCGGATCGACGATGTCGTCCTGCGTACCCCAGGCGACCAGGAAGGCGGGCTTCGCGAGGCGCTCGACGCAATACGACATTGGCGACGCGTCGAAGCAGATGCGGCGGTCTTTCGAAGGATTCGTGCCCAGAAACAGCTCGACGATGTTCTGGTCGCCAAGCCGCGTGACGAGATCATGCCGCCACTGCGCCACAAGGTCGAAGACGCCGAAGATCGGAATGGCCGCCTTGACGCTGGACGACTGGCCCGCATGCGGACCGGCGGGCGCGCCGGCGCGGAAGATTTCCTCTTCGCCCGCGAGCGCGACCAGCGCGCAAAGTTGGCCTCCGGCGGACTCGCCCATCAGCGCCACGCGCTCCGGATCGGCGCGCGTGAGGTCCGTCGCGCCTTTCACGAACTGCACGGCCGCGCGTACGTCGTGCACAGCCTTCGGGTAGGACGGCGCACCCACTTTGGCGCTGCGATAGACAGGCGCGAACACGACATAACCGCGCTCCGCCAGCCACGGCCCGAGATATTGGTAGACGACCGGCGACGCCTGTCGCCAGCCTCCGCCATGCAGCGCGACGATGGCCGGAAACGGCCCCGCGCCTGCGGGCGTGTAGAGCGTGCCCTTCAGCTCCTCGCCGTCATGCGTCGCATAGACGACATTCTTCTCGATGCTGATCGCCTCGCCCGCCATGCCGCCCGTGCTCCCTTTTCGCTCTGCTTTTCAAGGAAGCATACAGGGTCGGCTCAGGCGAGGCGAGCCGCCTCGCGCGCCTCCTGCGCCACCTCGCGAAGACCGGCCTCGAGCGGCACGACAGGGCGCCAGTCGGTCGTCGTCATCAGGCGCCCGGGATCGCCGCCCAGAAACCTGATCTGCTCGGGGCCGAACGGGACGGCGCCGAATGCAGGCTCGAGCGACGCATCGATCAGGTCGCGCAGGCGCAGCACCGTGTCGCGCAGCGGCGCGGCCTCCCCCCTGGCGATGTTGAAGATCCCGTTCGCAGCCTCGCAGTCCAGCAGGTCGGCGACGGCGCTGGCGACGTCGCGCACGTGAAGGAAATCCCACGGCTGCGTGCAGGGCGTCAGCCGCGGCGCACGGCCAGCCGCCAGTTCGCGCGCGACGGTGGGCAACAACGATGGCGCGGTCTCGAACGGGCCGTACACGCCGAACACGCGTCCCCACACGCCGCGCATGCCGTTCTGCTGCGCAAGACGAAGCAGCGTCCCGCCGGCGGCGAGCTTCGCGACGCCGTAGAGCGTAACCGGTCGCGTCGGCGCATCTTCGTCGACGATGCTGGTCGTCAGGCCATATTCCGCCTGCGTGCCAAGGCCGATGACGATCTTGGCGCCAGCCTGCGCCGCCTGGGCGACGAGTTCGCCGACCGCCTGCACATTGTCGAGTTGCGTGCGCAGGTCGCGTTGGCGCGGCGCGACGCCCCACCAGCCGGCGTGGATCAGCGCATCGGGCGCGAAACGCGCCAGCGGCTCACGATAGGTGTCGGGTTGCAGGAAGTCCGCCGCGAAGTCATCCGGCCCGATGGCCTGCACCGGACGTCGCACGAAGCCTGCGACCTCATGGCCGCGCGTACGCAATTCGCGCGCGATCTCGCCGCCTATGAACCCGCCGGCTCCCGTCAGAAGGACGCGCATTCGCTGGCCTCGACACGTTCGAGATAAGTTGCGATCTGCGCCTGCATGAGCGCGCCGGCATCCGCGCCTCGCGCGACGTCGCGGTAGAAGCCTATGGTCCATTCGATGGTTTCGCGAAAGCCGAGCTGACATGTCCACGCCATGCGCTCGCGCGCCTTGCCGGCGTCGAGCCGCAGCTCCGGCGCCTCGTGGGCATGCTGCGTGTGCGGGTCGCGCCGCCAACCGGCGCCCGCGCCCCACAGCGCGCAGGCCTCGTGCACCAGCGTCGCCACATCCTGCTCGTGGGCGGCGCCGGGACCGAAGTTCCAGGCGCCCGCATAGGCCGGATCGTGGCAGGCGCGCTCGGCCAGCGCCAGATAGCCCGCCAGCGGCTCCAGGACGTGCTGCCAGGGCCGAATGGCCGACGGGTTGCGGACCTCCAGCATCTCGCCGGCCTGAAAGGCGCGGATGGCGTCCGGCACGATGCGGTTGGCGGCGTAGTCGCCGCCACCGATCACGTTGCCGGCGCGCGCGCTCGCGACAGTGATGGACGGCGCCAGAAATGAATCGCGCCATGACGCGGTCGCGATCTCGGCCGCCGTCTTGCTGCTCGCATAGGGATCGTGGCCGCCGAGCGGATCGTCTTCGCGAAACGGGCGGCCCGCACCACGCTGGTCGTACACCTTGTCGGTCGTGACGACGATCACCGCGCGTGGCGTGCAGGCGCGCGCCGCTTCGAGCACATTGAGCGTTCCCATGACGTTGACGCGCCACGTCTCGACCGGCGCAGCGTAGGACGCCCGCACAAGGGATTGCGCGGCCATGTGGATCACGATGTCGGGCGACGCCTTCGACATGGCGCCGGCGAGGTCTGCGGCGTCGCAGACATCGCCGCGCAAGTCCCGCACACGCGAACCCATGTTCGCCATGTCGAACAGCGCCGGGCTGGTGGGCGGATCGAGCGCAAAGCCGGTGACGTCTGCCCCAAGATGGGCAAGGAGCGCGCAAGCCCACGTGCCCTTGAAACCTGTATGGCCCGTGAGGAAGACGCGCCGTCCACGCCAGAAATCGGGCGAGATCACCACATCCTCCACGGCGGCGCCCCGCTGGACCAGAGATCCTCGAGGACGTTCTTGTCTCGCAGCGTATCCATCGGCTGCCAGAAACCGCGGTGGCGATAGGCGCGCAGTTCCCCCTGCGCTGCAAGTTTTTCCAGCGGCTCGCGCTCGAGCACGGTGTCGTCTCCCTCGATCCTGTCGAAGATGGCGGGCGACAGCAGGAAGAAGCCGCCATTGATCCAGCCGCCCTCGTCCTGCGGCTTCTCCTGGAAGCGGGCGACGCGGTCGCCCTCCATGTCCAGCGCGCCGAAGCGGCTGCCGGGCCGCACGGCGCAGACCGTCGCCAGCCGTCCATGCTCGGCGTGGAAGCGCCGTTCGGCGGCGAGATCGAGATCCGCCAGCCCGTCGCCATAGGTGAGCGCGAAGACGTCTTCGCCCGCTAGGTGGTCACGCACCCGTTTCAGGCGCCCTCCCGTCTGCGTGCGCTCGCCGGTGTCGACCAGCGTCACGCGCCAGGGCTCGGCGGCCCGGCGATGCACCTCCACGCGGTTCTGCGCCAGGTCGAAGGTGACGTCGGAGACATGCAGGAAGTAGTTCGCGAAAAATTCCTTGATGCAATAGCCCTTGTAGCCCAGGCAGACGACGAACTCCGTCACGCCCTGTGCGGCGTAGATCTTCATGATGTGCCACAGGATCGGCTTGCCGCCGATCTCGACCATGGGCTTTGGACGCACAGATGTTTCTTCGGCGAGGCGCGTGCCCAGTCCACCGGCGAGAATGACCGCCTTCATGCGATGCCCCGAAATGACATAATGAAATCAGCAGATCGCAACGGACCAATGTGCCGCAGCGGAAACTATTCAGTCGAAACAAATCATAGCCGCGGGCCAATGCGCCCGCAAACCTTG
>JAQGKM010000232.1 GCA_028290125.1 Hyphomicrobiales bacterium
CTTGAAGCCTTGAGCGCGTTTTGTCGAACAAACAGCTCGTCATTGCGAGGAGCGCAGCGACGAAGCAATCCATGCCTCACGTGAGGCCTCTGGATTGCTTCGCTGCGCTCGCAATGACGACGCCGGGAGAGGGTGGCGTCAGGTCCGCTTGATCGCAAACGATGCGATGTATTCCTCCGGCTTCGACGGATCGAACGGCTTGCCCATGACCGAGAAGGTCTTGGTCGTCGATGTCGGCGGCGTGAGGCCGGCTTCCTTCATCAGCTTCGTGGTGTCGGTCGCGAGATACACCTGCTTGGCGATCTTCTGATAATCGACGTCGCCCTTGATCTGGCCCCAGCGCTTCATCTGCGAGAGGATCCAGACCGCGAAGCTCTCATACGGGAAGGGATCGAAGTCGATGCGATCGGCCGCCTTCACGACATTGCCGAGACCGTCCGCAAACGTGCCGGTCAGCACCTGCTCGACCACCGTCACCGGGTGGTTGAGATAATTGGCCGGCGCGATGGCTTCGGCGATTTCCTTGCGGTTTTCGGGCTTGGACGCATAGGCGGTCGCGTCGATGATCGCCTTCAGCAGCGCCGCGTAGGTATTCGGATTCTGCGTCACGAATTCCTGGCTCGCGGCGAAGCCGCAGCAGGGGTGACGATCCCAGATCTGCTTCGACAGGATGTGGATGAAGCCGACGCCGTCGTAGACAGCGCGCTGGTTGACGGGATCCGGCGCCAGGAAGCCGTCGATGTTGTCGGCGCGCAGGTTGGCGACCATCTCGGGCGGCGGCACGGCGCGGATCTGCACGTCCGTATCGGGATCGATGCCGTTCTCGGCAAGGTAGTACCGCAGCAGATAATTGTGCATCGAGTAGTCGAATGGCACCGCGAGCTTGAAGCCTTTCCATGACTTCGGATCGCGCTTGTCCTTGTGCTTCATCGCGAGCGTGATCGCCTGGCCGTTGATGTTTTCGACCGCCGGCATCGTGTAGGGGATCGCGTTCGCGCCGACGCCCATGGTGATGGCGAGCGGCATCGGCGACAGCATGTGCGCCGCGTCATATTCCTTGTTGATCGTCTTGTCGCGAATGACCGCCCAACCGGCGGCCTTGTTCACTTCGACGTCGAGGCCGTGCTTGGAATAGAAGCCGAGCGGCGAGGCCATGATGATGGGCGTCGCGCAGGTGATCGGAATAAAGCCGACCTTCAGCGACTTCTTCTCCAGCGCGCCGGCGCCCTGCGCGAACACTTCCGTCGCGGTCGCCAGCGGGAAGAAGCTGGAGATGGCTGCGGCGGCGGTCGAGGCGCCAAGCTGCTTCAGGAAGGCGCGGCGCTGCGCGTCGATCGGAAAAATCTGCCGCAGGACGGCGGTCGCGACCGCGTTCTCGTAGGCCTTGTCGGTGTTGTCGACAGCTTCCGCGCGCATGGCGGCGTCATGCTCGCCCTGCGTGCCGTGCTGGCCGCAGGCGCAGCCCCGCGTGAGAAATGTGCGCGCGTCAAAGGGGTTCTTGAACATATTTTTTGCCTCATGGTGGCGAAGTCCACGGGCAGGAGAGCAACGAATATGCCAAGAGAAAGCGCAGGTTTTGTTCAGTTGAAGATCAGCTCAATTCGGGTAACTGCGCAAAAGGTGGCGCCAGGCGCTGAACGGCTAAGCTGAATGCCGTTGGATTGTGCGGGTTCACGCGCCCGTGAGTGCGTGTCGTGCACTGGCGCCTTTTCACTGGGCGTTCGACAAACGGGTCAGCGCAGCCAGGCGATTTTCGTCGATGACGATGTCATGGCTTTTCAGGCGAACGCGGCCGTCGAAAACATCGGTCGGAGTAGGGCTTGCCTCGTCCCGCATCAAGGCGACGGCCGTGTGGACGAGGGAGGCAGCGATGATCGCCCCGACGATGGCCGCGAGGCTGAAAAAGACGACGGCGCAGAGGGCGAAGCGCTTCAGGCCGCCTTGCCGCATGACGGGCGTCGAGGTGGCGGGCGATGAAGGTGAGGCGAAATCGGTCATGAGTCCTCCCGGCGCCATCGAGATGACGCACGGAAGGTTTTAGCCCATCGTGGTTAACGAAGTGCTGACGTTGCGTCAGAGCGCCTTTGCGGCCGCCAGCACCTCGGCGGCGTGACCCGGGACCTTCACCTTGTTCCAGACCCGCGCGATCTTGCCATCGGCTCCGATCAGCACGGTGGTGCGCTCAACGCCCATGTACTTGCGGCCATACATGCTCTTTTCGACCCACACGCCGTACGCCCCGAGCATGTCCTTCGTTTCGTCCGACACGAGGCCGAATTCGAGCCCATGCTTCGCCTTGAATTTGTCGTGCATTTTCACCGGATCGGGCGAGACCCCGAGCACGACGGCGCCGGCCTTCTCGAAATCCTTGCGCAATCCGTTGAACTCGATGGCTTCCTGCGTGCAGCCGGAGGTGTCGTCCTTCGGATAGAAGTAGAGCACGACGGTTTTTCCCTTGAGCGACGCCAGGGAGATCTGGCCCGCGCCGTCGGTCGGAAGGTCGAATGAGGGCGCCTCTGCGCCGGGTTCGAGATTGCTCATAATTTCGCGCCTTCCTTTCGTCTTATTGAACCGCCAGTGCATTACGCACAGGGAGAGGGCGCGGATCGCGCGACCAAGCGTGAACTTCTCTATAGTTTCGAGCGAATCGTGACCAGCGCTCCCGACGGAGCAGGATATTTCATTGAGCGATCGGGCGCAGGATCAGAATGGCCTTCAAGGCCGCCTGCGGGCGTGGGTCTCCAGACCTGCGCCGGATCCTTCACGAGTCAAAGTCCGTTCGACGGCCCGCCATCGCGGCCGCTGGATCGGCGTCGCCTTTGCGATCATCGCGACGCTCTGCCTGCTGCCGGTCATCGGCGCGGCCTATGTCATCAATCGCATCTCGGAAGGGCCGATCGAACTGTCGTGGTTGAGTCAGCCGTTCGCCAGCGCCATGTCGAAGCGGCTCGGTTCGGACTACAGCGTCGAGATCGGGCCGATGGCGCTGGAAGACAGCGACCACGGACCACGGCTCGCCATCGAGGGATTTACGCTCAAGACGGAAGACGGGCGTCCGATCATCGCGGCGCCGAAGGCTGAAGCCTCGATCAATCCCTTGCCGCTGCTCTACGGCCAGATCTCGCCGCGGCGGCTCGAGATCATCGATGTCGAGGTGCGCCTGTCGGTGCTGCAGGACGGCGCCGTGGCGGTGTCGGCCGGAACAGCGCCCATCATCCTGACCGGCGCCGCGCCGGCTCTGTCGTCGGAGGCAGCCGCCACGCCGGTCGTCACCGAGCGCGATGTGATGGCGCGTCTTGGCGAGGCGCTGCGCAACACGCTCGATTCGGCGACGCGCGCCAATTCACCCATCGGTTCGTTGAAGCGACTTGGCATCTCGCACGGACGTCTGGTGTTCGACGATCAGGTCACGCGCCAGACCACGGTCTTCGAAGGTTTCGAACTCGATTTCGATCGCAGCGAGGGCCGCGCGGCGCTGACGGTTTCGGCGCAGGGGCCGAACGGCCGCTGGCGCGCGGAAGCCTACGCCAACGGCACGCCGGGCAAGGAGCGCGGCTTCGACATAGCGCTGTCCAATCTGACGCTCGACGAAATCCTGCTGGTCGCGGGCGTGCGTGATCCGGGCTTCGATTTCAACATGCCGCTCTCGGCGCGGCTCAACGTGACGCTGGGCCCCGAGGGCCGCATCGCCGAGGCTGGTGGACGCGTTTCGGCCGGCGCGGGCTTTTTCTTCCTCGACGACAAGGACCACGAGCCGGTGCAGGTCGACCAGATCGACGGCGGCTTTACCTGGAACGCATCCTCCCGCCGCTTCGATCTTGACCGCACCGTCTTCGCCGCAGGCGACACGCGCTTCGTCGTGGCCGGGAGCGTGACGCCGCCTGCGCCTGGCGATACGACATGGAAGGTCGATGGACGCACGCTGGAGCGCGCGGTCTTCGGGCCCGAGCGGCCCAACCAGAAGCCGATCTTCATCGACCGCGCCGAACTCGCCGCGCGTGTCGTGCAAGGCGAGCGGAAGTTCTTCATCGACAAGCTCGAACTCGCGGGCCCTGAACTCGCCCTGTCGTCGACAGCGGATGTGCAACTCAGCGATGCGGGTCCGCATGTGCGCATGAACGGAACGGCTGCGAAGATGCCGGCGCTCGCCGCTCTGCGACTGTGGCCGTCGCCCATCGCGCCGCAGGTGCGCAGCTGGTTCCTGCGCAATCTTCGCAGCGGCGTGCTGGAGCAGGGCGCGCTGGCGCTCGATCTCGATCCCGACGCCTTTGCGGCCATCCGTCACGATCGCGCGCCGCCCGACCAGAGCGTGCGCATGACCTTCGCGCTGTCCAATGTCGCGGTCGTCGCCATGCCGGGTCTGCCGCCCTTGTCGACGCTCGACGGTTCGGGCGTCGTCACCGGGCGCACGTCGAGCTTCGTCGCCACGCGCGGTGCGATGGACGTCAACCCGGGCCAGAAGCTGACTCTGGTCGAAGGCTCGTTCAGCGTTCCGGATTCCGAAGCGCGTCCGACGCCCGCGGCCATCAACATGCGTCTCACCGGGCCGCTCGACGCAGTCGCCGATCTGTTCGACCGCGACGCGCTCAAGGCCTATGCGCAATTGCCGATCGACGCGACGACGGTGAAAGGCCAGATCGACGGGCGCATCGCAGTCGACCTGAAACTCGGCGATAATGTGAGGCCGGAAGACACGCGCGTCCGCGCCAGTGCGAGCCTGACGAATTTTTCGGTCGAGAAACTCGTCGGCCAGGAGAAACTCGAAGCAGCGGCGCTGAACGTCACGGCCGAGCGCGGCATCCTGAACGCCACCGGCCAGGGCCGCCTGTTCGGCGCGCCCGCGACCATCGAATTGCGCAAGGCGCTCGACAAGCCGACCGAGGCGGTCATCGGCATGACGCTCGACGATGCGGCACGCACCAAGCTCGGCATGAATTTCGGCGCGTCGCTGACCGGCCCGATCGGCGCCAGGATGAGCGCCGTGCTGGGCCAGAAGGAAAAGACGCGTGCGCAGGTCGAACTCGACTTCACGAAATCGGCCATCGACAATCTTCTGCCCGGCTACGCCAAGGCGGCGGGCCGTCCGGCGAAAGCGTCCTTTACGTTGGTGAACGATCCCGACGGGCCGGACCTCGAGAACTTCGTGTTCGACGGCGGGACGGCTTATGCGAAGGGGCTGATCGAGCTCGATGCCAATGGTGGCCTCGATCGCATCAAGCTGTCGCCGATCCGCCTGTCGCCCGGCGATGACATGACCATCGTCGCCGAAATGGCGAAGGATGTTCTGAAGCTCAGCGTCACCGGCAAGACGGTCGACGCGCGGCCCTTCCTGAAACTGCTCACGACAGGCACGGTCGGCGCGCGCACCGCCAAGGACTTCGATGTCGAGATGAAGGTCGGCACCGTCACCGGCAACAACAAGCAGGCGGCGTCGAGCGTCGAATTGAAGATGGGCCGGCGCGGCAGCGTCATTCGCCAGTTCCAGCTGAGTGGACGCTTCGGCAAGGATTCCGTCACGGGCTCGATGGCGCGCACGCCGGTCGGGCAGGATCCGCAGATCAATGTCGCAACGAACGATGCGGGCGCGCTGCTGTCCTTCTTCGACTTCTACAAGCGCATGGAAGGCGGCAAGCTGCAGCTCGTGGCGACCATCGATTCCAGCGAGATCGAGGGCACGTTGAGCATTCGCGATTTCGTGGTGCGCAACGAGCCTGCGTTGCAGAGGCTGGTCACGGAGGGCGTCGCCTCGCGCGACCGCAGCGGGCAAATCCGCATCGACACCAACGCCGCCGCCTTCTCGCGCATGCAGGTTGGCTTCACGCGCGGGCAGGGACGCATCGACCTGCGCGACGGCGTCATCAACGGGCCGGCCGCCGGCACGACGATCGAGGGGTACATCGATACGCTTTACGACCGCGTGAACATGACCGGCACCTTCGTGCCGGCCTACGGCCTGAACAACATGTTCGCAAAAATCCCCGTGCTGGGCCTGTTTCTGGGCGGCGGCGCGAACGAGGGATTATTTGGCCTGAACTTCCGCATCAGCGGCCTAGCGACAGCGCCGGTGCTCAACATCAATCCGCTGTCGGCTCTGGCGCCCGGTTTCCTGCGGAAGATTTTTGGAGCCGGGGAGGTGGGCACCAGCCAGATGCCGCAGCCCGAACCTGCGCCCGGCGGGGCGCCTCTGCAATATGCGCCCGCGCCCTTGAACAACCCCCTCGGAACGCTCCGCTAGATCAGACCGGCTTCAGCAGCACGTGCTTCTTCTTGCCAAGCGAGAGTTTGACGACGCCTTCTCCGGTGAGGTCGCTGGCCGACAGCGTCGCGCGCTCGTCGCTCGCCGCGACATCATTGACGCGCAGTCCGCCGCCCTTGATCTGGCGGCGCGCTTCACCCGTCGAGGCGACGAGGCCCGCCTTCACGAAGGCGCTCAGCACGCCGACGCCGGCGTCGAATTCCGCGCGCGGAATCTCGATTGTCGGCAGAGACGTCGCCATCACGCCTTCCTCGAAGGTCTTGCGCGCGGTCTCGGCGGCGCGTTCGGCCGCCTCGCGTCCGTGCAGCATGGCGGTGGCTTCGTTGGCGAGGATCTTCTTCGCCTCGTTGATGTCGGCGCCGTCAAGCGCTTCGAGGCGACGGATCTCGTCCATCGGCAATTCGGTGAACAGGCGCAGGAAGCGGCCGACGTCGGCGTCTTCCGTGTTGCGCCAGTATTGCCAGTAATCGTAGACCGGCAGCATGTCGGCGTTGAGCCAGACGGCCCCCGACGCCGTCTTGCCCATTTTGGCGCCCGACGCCGTGGTCAGCAGCGGCGAAGTCAGCGCGTAGAGCTGCGGTGTGCCCATGCGGCGGCCGAGATCGATGCCGGTGACGATGTTGCCCCATTGATCGGAGCCGCCCATCTGCAAGTTGACTCCAAGGCGCCGGTTGAGTTCGGCGAAGTCGTAGGCCTGCAGGCACATGTAGTTGAATTCGATGAACGACAATTCCTGGTCGCGCTCGAGGCGCATGCGCACGGAATCCATCGACAGCATGCGGTTAACCGAGAAGTGGCGGCCGACGTCGCGCAGGAAGTCGAGGTACTTCAGCGCTGTCAGCCATTCGGCGTTGTCGGTCATCAAGGCGTCGGTCTTGCCGTCGCCGAAGGTCAGGAACTTCGTAAAGACCTGCTTGATGCCGTCCTTGTTCTTTTCGATCTGCTCGACCGTCAGCAGCTGGCGGCTTTCGTCGCGGCCCGAGGGATCGCCAACCCGCGTCGTGCCGCCGCCCATCAACGAGATCGGCTTGCCGGCGCCGGTCTTCTGCAGCCAGCGCAGCATCATGATCTGGACGAGCGAGCCGATGTGGAGCGACGCTGCCGTGCAATCGAAGCCGATATAGGCGACGAGTTCGCCAGCGGCGGCCTTCTCGTCGACGCCCGCGAGATCCGAGCATTGATGAATGTAGCCGCGCTCCTGGAGGGTGCGGAGGAATTCGGACTTCGGCTGAAAATCGGTCGACATGGCGTCCTCGTGGGGTGCGCGAGGTTTAATGGACCGGCGGCGCGAGCGCAACGCGTGACAGAAACGGGAGCTGAAGGTACATTATCAGCACTGGTGAGCCATGACAGACCCTGTACGCCGTCCCGACACGACAAAGACACGAGCGCCGAGCCGCAGCGCGCGCCTGCGGGCGGCCGGCTTGCGGCCTCTCCGAATTTGGGTGCCGGACACTACGACCCCTGAGTTCGAGGAGCAGATCCGGCGCGAAGGCAGGGCTCTGGCGAGAAGCGATCCGGCCGGTGATGAAATCTCGGCCGAGATCGAGGCTGGTTACGAGTGGCCTGAATGGAAGGATTGAGGCGCGGGATTTTTGTCGCCGCCGTATTCTCGGGAGACTACGGCAAGCCACGTCCCGCGCTGGTCGTACAGAGCGATCGAATGATCGAGGCTCCCTCCATTCTCCTTGCGCCCCTGACTTCAGACGTACGCAGCGATGTCAAACTGTTCCGGATTGACATCGCCCCCGATGAAACGAACGGTTTGCGCCGACCTTCGCAGATAGCTCTCGACAAGATCGCACCATTGGATCATCGGCGGATTGGCGGTTTAAGTGGCTATGCGGATGCGACAACAATGCTTCGCGTCAATCGCGCCCTGCTGGTCGTCTTGGGACTGATCTGAGCCATGCCCCTACATCGCGCCATCGGCCTCATGTCGGGCACGTCCATGGACGGGATCGACGTCGCGTTGATCGAGACCGACGGCGAGGCGCATGTTGCGCAGGGAGCCGTCGGGTTCCGGCCCTATTCGGACCCCGAGCGCCGGTTGCTGCGCGCCGCGCTGGCCGATGCGCGGATGCTGACCGACGCGTCGGCGCGTCCCGGCATCCTGCCGCAGGCCGAAGCCTTTCTGACGCGCGCCCATGCCGAGGCTGTGCAAACCTTCGCCAAGGCAAACGGGATCGATTTGGCGGGCGTGGATGTGATCGGCTTTCATGGCCAGACGGTGCTGCATCGGCCCGAGTCGCAGCTCACGGTTCAGATCGGCGACGGCGCCGAGCTGGCGGCGTTGCTGGGGCGGCCCGTCGTGTACGATTTGCGCAGCGCGGACGTGCAGGCCGGCGGGCAGGGGGCTCCGCTGGTCCCGGTCTATCACCGGGCTCTCGTGCAGCAGGCGCGCCGTGAGGGGCGGGACCTGCCGTCCGTGGTGGCTCTGCTCAACCTCGGCGGTGTGGCGAACGCGACCATCCTCGATGGCGACGCCGAGCCGGTCGCCTGCGACACCGGCCCGGCCAATGCGCTGCTGGACGATTTCATGCTGGCCCGCACGGGGCAGCCGTTCGACGCCGACGGCGCGCTGGCGGCAAGCGGCGAGGTCGACGAGGTGGCGCTCTCGGCCTTGCTGGCGCATCCATTCTTCGATCTGGCACCGCCCAAGAGCCTCGACCGCAACGCCTTTTCGAGCGCGCCGGTGAACGGTCTCAACGATGCCGACGGGGCGGCGACCTTGACGGCCTTCACCGCCGGGGCCGTCGCCTGGCTGCTGCCGCATCTGTCGCAAAAGCCGGGTCTGTGGATCGCGTGTGGCGGCGGCGCGCGCAATCCGACGCTGCTACGCATGCTGCGCGAGGCGCTGGGCGCAAAGGTCGCTACAGCTGAGGATTTCGGCTGGTCGTCGGACGCCATGGAGGCGCAGGCATTCGCCTATCTTGCCGTGCGGAGCCGGCTTGGGCTCCCGCTGACTTTTCCGGGGACGACTGGCGTGGCGGCGGCGATGACGGGCGGGAGATTGGCTGAGTAGCCTCCGACGCCCCGCTTCTCGACGCCACACTCGAAGCCCCACACCCGGCTCGGGGCCTTGCCCCGAGTCCGCCCTCTCCCGATGGGAGAGGGTCACCCACATTTACCCCTGCTTGGCGCGCGACGGCGTCGGCAGGCGCGGGGGATTGTCGAGGCGGCGGTCGAGATAGTGGCCGACTTCCTCGATCAACTCGTCGACGCGGTTCTCGAAGAAATGGTTCGCGCCGGGGATGACCGCGTGCTCGATCTGGATTCCGCGCTGGGTCTTCAGCTTTTCGATCAGCGCCATGAC
The DNA here is from genome assembly GCA_028290125.1 of Hyphomicrobiales bacterium. Lineage (GTDB taxonomy): Bacteria > Pseudomonadota > Alphaproteobacteria > Rhizobiales > Beijerinckiaceae > Terripilifer. Next base: position 9,573 of record JAQGKM010000232.1, read on the forward strand.
TTCCTTCAGCGGAGCCACGCGATCCTGGTCGCCATGGACGAACAGGCCCGACGACGGGCAGGGCGCGAGGAAGGAATAGTCGAAGCGATTGGCCGGCGGGGCGATCGAGATGAAGCCCTCGATCTCGGGGCGGCGCATCAGGAGCTGCATGCCGATCCA
>JAQGKM010000269.1 GCA_028290125.1 Hyphomicrobiales bacterium
GATCATGCTTGCTACCCCGACGAGCGCCGAAATGGTGAGCGGCAGAAACCGGTTATGCAGCAGCAGGCTGAAAGGCATGGGCGCCATCCTCGATGAATCGGACCGGTCTTCAATCCGCCGCCAAGCTAGGCTCGCTCGCGAGTCCCGTCCAGCCGACGATGGCGCGAAATCATGACAGTCGTTGCGTCAATCGACGAAGGGCTGCATGGCGCTCTCATCGATCTCCGGATCGGGCTGCGCCGCACGTCCGGACTGCGCTGCGGTGCAGCACACATTTCTTTTGATTTCGGGAAAAACTCTAACGTAAGCTCGTCCATGCAGACCCTCCGGCATGGAGCCGATCCATGGATGCGAACATGTTTGACGCTTTTGTCGACAGCCTCGTGACGACGTCCGACGAGGCCCGCGCATTGTCGCGCGACCTGCAGGAAAAGGGTCAGGACGATCTGGCCGCGCTTTGGGCGCGGTTCGCCGAATTCCTGGTCGTGTCGGAGGATTATCTCGGCCCGCCCGCTTCGGCGTGAGTCAGCGCCCGGCGACCGTTTGATAGATGTAGAACAGCAGCGCGAGCCCCGCGACGCCGATCATCGCCAGCGCCAGATAGCCCACCTGCCGGTTGAAATCCTCGCTGGCCTGCCGCAATGCCCGCGAGCGCCGGAACAGCGTTGCGCGCAGGAACGCCAGCACCGGAAAGGCCGCCGCGCAGAAAAGCAGGAATTTGATCAAGGCGCAGACCTTTCGCCGACGCTGCGTGCGGGTGTGTGGCCCCTTGATGCTTGGAAAGAGCGGCTTTGTCCATCGGAGTGGACAGGCAACGCGCAGGCGCCTAGCGCTCGCCGATGAGCGACGCGTCTCCTCCGAGCTGGCCCGTCACCTCGCGTGCGGTCCTGAGCAGCAAAGGCTCGATCTTGCGGATCGTGCTGTCATCCATGCGGCTGCGCGGACCGCTCACGACGAGCGCGCCCGACAGCCGCTCGCCGCCCTCGAAGACCGGTGCGGCGATGGCGGCGACGCCCGGCGAGACTTCGCCCAGGCTGATCGCGACACCGCGCTTGCGGACAAGCGCGTGCTTCTGGCCACGCGCGCCCGCGAAGGCCGTGAGGATGTGCCCCGCCGCGCCGTTCTTCAGCGGAATGATGTCGCCGACCATGACGTGATCGCGCAGCCGATGAACGGACTCGATGCGATAGACGCAGACCCGGTTGTCGCCGTTGCGGATGTTGAAGCAGGCGCTCTCGCCGGTTTCGCGATTGAGCAGTCGCAGCGCCGGCAGGATGATTTCCGCGGGCTCGACCGATTGCTGGTAAAGCCGCGCGAGTTGGAGCGCTGCCGGACCGATGTGGTACTGGCCCGCCGGCGTGCGGGCGAGCAGGCCCTCCGCCTCGAGCGTCTGGGCGAGGCGCAGGATCGTGCTCTTGTAGAGCTGGGTCGCTTCCGCGAGTTCGGCGAGGGTCAGCCGAGGCGTTTCGCGGGTGAAGGCGCGCAGGACCGCAAAGGCCCGCTCGACCGAGGCGACGCCGCCACCCTTCACGTCCATGTCGTCCATGCGCACCCTCCGCTGTGCAACTTGTAGCGATCCGGCGCGTCGGCGTCCACGATCAGAACGCCGTTCTGTTTTTTGGCGCCGACCCTTGCCAACCCTGCGCGGGCGCGTGTAGTCAAACAGAACGGCGTTCTAGAAAGCTGACCCTCGCGGGTTGCGCACCACCGAAGCCGACAGGCAAGCATCGCGTTGAGACCGTGGGGGGCAGGACCATGAGCAAGAGCTATCAGATCGTCATCGTCGGCGGCGGGCCTGTCGGCGTCGGCCTCGCGGTCGGTCTCGGCCTGCGCGGCATTTCCTGCGCGGTCGTCGAGCCACGCAAGACGCTCAGCCGAATCCCCAAGGGGCAAAATCTCACGCAGCGCACGCTTGAACATTTCGCGCGCTGGGGACTCGAGAAGGAGCTGCGCGCAGCGCGGCTCATGCCGCCCGGCTATCCGATCGGCGAACTCACGGCCTATGGCGACCTCATGAGCGAGTACTGGCATGCGCCCGCGGGACGCGAACTCGTGCGCCAGTTCTATTCGCAGGACAACGACCGCCTGCCGCAATACCAGCTCGAAGCCGTGCTGCGCAAAAGATTGACGACATTGACGAGCGTCGACTTTTTCGACGGCTGGTCGGCCGGAGAAATTTCGCAGGATGACGACAGCGTTCGCGTCGAGATTCGCAATGACGAGACGGGCGAGACGCAGCAGCTGACCGGCGAATATCTCGTCGGCGCCGACGGCGCGCAGTCCGGCGTGCGCAACCAGATGGGCATCCAGCGCTCGACGCAGGATTACGAGAAGACCATGCTGCTCGCGGTCTTCAAGTCGGGCCAGCTCAACGAGGCGCTGAAGCGTTTTCCGGAACGCTCCACCTATCGCGTCATTCGTCCGGAGCTCGACGGTTACTGGCAGTTCTTCGGACGCATCGACGTTCCCGACGGTTGGTTCTTCCACGCGCCGGTGCCGCAAGGCTCGAAGATCGAAACCTTCGACGCGCTCGGCCTCATCCGTGAGGCCGTCGGCTTCCCGGTCGAATGCGAGTTCGAACATCTGTCGTTCTGGCAGATGCGCGTCGCCGTCGCCGACGAATATCAGCGCAGTCGTGTCTTCATCGCGGGCGATGCAGCGCATGCGCATCCGCCCTACGGCGGCTTTGGCCTCAACAATGGTCTTGAGGACATCGTCAACCTCGGCTGGAAACTCGCCGCCAAGGTGCAGGGCTGGGGCACGGACGCGCTGCTCGAAAGCTACAGCGTCGAGCGTCGTCCGGTGTTCTGGGAAACGGCGAACGATTTCATCACCTCGCGCATCAAGCGCGATGCGGCGTTCCTGCATCGCTACAATCCGGCCAACGATCTCGCCGAGTTCGAATCGGCGTGGAAGGCGCGCGAGACCGACATCGGTTCGCGCTTCCAGCAATATGAACCCAATTACGAGGGATCTCCCGTCGCCTTCGGGCCGCCGGGCGGCGTCAACAGCGCGCACGGCGTGCATGCCGTGAAGGCGCGGCCAGGGCATCACCTCGCGCCCGTGGCTTTGTCTGCTGGCGGCAACACGTTCGATGCGCTCGGCGACTGGTTCACCCTGCTGGCCTTCGACGCGCCCGACGCAGACGTCGCGGCTTTCGAGCACGCCGCCGCGGGCCTCAACATTCCGCTGAAGGTGATCCGCGACACGCGCGATCAGGGCCGCGAGGCTTACGAGGCCTCGCTCGTCCTGGTGCGGCCGGATCAATATGTGGTCTGGTGCGGCGACAGCGCAGCGGGCGCCACGGACAGCATCATGCGGCGCGTGGTCGGAAAGTAAGATACGGACGCCGGCGTTACGCTCTTGCAACGCCGGCGATGCGCTTTTCGGAAAGGCGCGGCGCCTAGCGACCCGCTTTGACTTCCGCCGAACCGTCCGCCGTGGTGGCGACCCGGGCCCCGCGCGCCGACGCGGAGCTGGAGGCCGACGACGACGCCTTGCCGGTAGCCTGCGTCCGCGCCTGAATGGGCGCCTGCGCCGGAAGCTCGAAGCTGCGCGACAGCACGAAGCCGTCCGTCACCGATTTGAGGCCGCCGGCCTTGCCGCTCTGCGCTGCGTCTTTCGAGGCGCCAAGGTCTGAGCCCAGGACGCCTTTCGTGGAGCGCGCACCCTTCCCGGCGATTTGCTTGACCTGTCCTGTCGCCGAACCGGCCTTGCGGCTCAGTTCGCCCTTGGCGTCCTCGAAAGACCCCCAGGCGCGACCGTTGCCGAGCTTGCCGGCGGCGCCGCCGACAGCGCTGGTGAGCGGCCGCGAGAGGCCGGATCCGAGCCCGTTCGGCGCGCCGACGCCACCGAAAGTAGCGCTGCCCAGCCCTGAGCCAGCGCCGGTCAGCCCGCCGCCGAGCAGTCCTCCGGCGCCTAAGCCACCGCCCGCACCAAGTCCGACAGCGCCGCCGATGCTGCCTGTCGCTCCGCCGGCCAAGCTTCCAGCGCTACCAAGCAGGCCCCCGGCTGAGGCTGGCCCGGCGAGGGAAAGCACGGTCGCGACTGCGAAGGTTGTCGACGCGATCATCTTGAAGGACGGATTGCGGGTCATGTTCTTTCTCCTGTCGGGGCGGCGGCGAATCGCCAACCCATACTCAATCTAACGTGGGAAAAATTACCACGTCAACCCGCGTGTGATTGATTCCCACGCCGGCTCGTGTAAGGTCGCGCTCATGTCCCGACCGTCCCGCAAGCCACCCGACGCACGACTGCTGCAGGCGCAGGTTTCGCGACTGATCCGGCCGCTGGTGAAGCTGATGATCCGGAGCGGTTTCTCCTTCACGGCCTTCATGGACCTGGCGCGAAAGGTCTATGTCGACGTGGCGCTCAACGATTTCAAAATCGAAGGCAAGGAGCAGACGGACAGCCGGATCACGCTGCTGACGGGGGTACACCGCAAGGAGGTTCGCCGCCTGCGCGAGGAGCCGCTTGACGATACGACCCTCTCGCCCGAACTCTCGCGCACGAGCCAGATCGTGGCACGGTGGCTGGGCGGCGCCGCCTATCTGGATGCCGCCGGACGGCCCGCCCCGCTGCCGCGCGCCGGCGAGGCGCCTTCGTTCGAGTCGCTGGTGAGTTCGATCACCAAGGATGTCCGCCCGCGCGCCGTGCTCGACGACTGGGTCGACCGGGGCCTCGTGATCCTGGATGCGCAGGACCGCGTGACCCTCGTCGAGACGGCCGTGATCCCGAAGCCGGGCGAGGACAACCAGCTCTTCTATTTCGGGCGCAATCTCCACGACCACATCGCCGCGGCCGCCGCCAATGTCGGCGGCGGCGATCGCCTGTTCCTCGAACGTGCGGTCCACTACGACGGGCTCACGGCGGATGCCGCACAGCGCCTTGAAACCATGTCGCGCCAACTCGCCATGCAGGCGTTGGAAAAAGCCAACAAGGAAGCGCAAGACGTTTGCGCCGAGACCGGACCCGGCGACTGGCGCTGGAATTTCGGCCTTTACGTCTATCTCGAACCGCAGGGCGCCATCGGGAGCGACACGGCTGCACGAGACCCCAATTCTGGAGTGGAAGATTGATCCGGTTGTCACGGCGCCAACTGGCGCTTGCGCTTCTGTCGCTTGGCGCTTCGTCGCAATCCGCCCTTCCGCAAGCGCCGCGCGATCAGGGCATTGGCGGCACGGGCGCCGTGCCGAAACCGCCAACCGGCGGCGACCGGGGCATCGGCGGCACTGGCGTGATCGGCACGATCCGCCGCTTCGGCTCGATCTACGTCAACGACCTTCGCATCGCCTACACGCCGTCCGCCACCGTGTTCATCGACGGCGCTCGGGCGCGCACCAGCGACATGAAGATCGGGCATGTCGTGCAGACCATCGCGTCCGGCGCCGAGACAGCGCTCGTCGCCAACCGCATCGAGATTGCGAGCGAAGTCATCGGCACGGTCGACAGAATCGTCCCGAACGGCCTGATCGTGCTCGGCCAGAGCGTCGATCTTCGCGGTGTGCAGCAGCGCAATTTTAAGATCGGGGCTTTCGTCGCCGTCTTTGGACAGCGCCGGCCAAATGGCGTGATCGTGGCGAGCCTCATCGAGCCGAGACCCCCGGGGCGCACGAAAATCGCCGGCCCGCTCGCCGTTGACGGAAGCGGCCGCGTGTCGATCGGCGGGCTTGCGTTGCGTGGCGTCCCGTCGGGTCTGGCGGGCTCCCGCGTCAGCGTCGAAGGCGAACTTCGGGGCGACGTCTACGGCGTCTCGCGTTTGCGGAATCTCGCACGCCCCTTCGGGCCGGAGGTCGGCCGCATGTCGATCGAAGGATTCCTCGCGCCAGCCGGCGGACGTCTCGGATCGGGGCTCGTCGTGTCAGGCGCAGCGCAGCGGGCCAGCGGCGGCGCGGCGTTGGTCATCGTCTCCGGTCGCGTATCGCGCTCGGGTGAACTGATCGCAGGCGCCGTTCGACAAGACACGAGCGTGCAGATTCCCGAGTTCGGCGGTCCGACCGTCCGGCCATTGTCCGCCCCCGACCTGCTGCCCGGCCTTGGAGGTACCGGTGGATTGCCGGGCGGCTCCGCCCCTTTGCTGCCGGCACAGCCGGGCGGCCTCCTTCCATCCACGCCGAACCTCGGCTTGCCCGGCGGGGGCGGCCTTCTGAGGCGCTGAAGCGATCAGCGCGCGCGCCGATAATGCAAGGCGACCGAGCCGTTTCGCAGCGGGGCTGCGGAGATCAACTCGAGCTTTCGCGTGGCGGGCAGCCCGTTTTGGTGGAGTGTCGGGCCATGGCCGGCGATCCTGGGATGCACGAGGAACTTGTACTCGTCGATGAGGTCGAGCCGCTCGAGTTCGATCGCAAGCTTGCCGCTTCCAAGCAGCACGCCGGCCGGGGTCGCGTCCTTGAGCGCCTGAATTGCTGTGCGCAAATCGCCATCGACGTGATGGCTGTTCGTCCACGGGAAGGCACTGCGCGTCGACGACACGACGTATTTCGGCTTGCTCTCGAGCTTGAGCGCCCACTCGCGCATCGCAGCCGGCGCCTCCTCGTCGCCGCGCGCGACTGCAGGCCAGTAGCTTTCCATCATCTCGTAGGTGATGCGACCCCACAGCATCGCCCCGCCCTCATCCATGAGGTGCGTGAAGAAAGCATGCGTCTCGTCATCGACGACGCCTTCCCGGTGGTCGACGCAACCGTCCAGGGTGACGTTGAGGCTGAAGGTCAGAAGTCCCATGCGGCAAGTTTAAGACACTCACGCGAGAACAGATAGCGCTGCGAGCCGGGACGTCAGATCTTTTCGAACGTCCACAGGGCGACCACGATGGCGATGCTGGCGAGCCCGAGCAGGAACGAGAGATCCGCAATCCGCTCCAGCATGTGACTGACCCGCATGCGGGGCGCAGTCCTGATCGCCAGATAGGAAAAGACCGCGCTGAACAGGAAGATCAACGCGATCACGGCGCCGAGTTCGTCGGCGAT
>JAQGKM010000282.1 GCA_028290125.1 Hyphomicrobiales bacterium
CGGCATCGGCATCTTCTATCCGATCGTCATCAACTCGATGGCCGGCGTGCTGGAGATCAACAAGATTCACTTCGACGTCAGCCGCAACTTCGGCGCCAGCCGCTGGCAGGTGTTCAAGACGGTGGCGTTGCCCGGCGCCATGCCGCTGATCCTCACCGGCGTGCGGCTCGGCATCGGGCTTGGCCTCGTGCTGATCTCGCTGGCGGAAATCGTCGGCGCGAAAAGCGGCCTCGGCTTCATGATGTGGAACGCGTGGGAAATCCTGTCGGTCGAGACGATGTATGTCGGCCTGCTGGTGATCGCCCTGTTGGGCATCGCCTTCTCGCTCGCGATCACGGAGCTGGAACGCTACATCGTGCCGTGGAAGCACGGGCGGTAATGACGCGCGCCCCTCTTCCGCACTGGCGGGAGAGGGTTCAGCCGTCATTGCGAGCGAAGCGAAGCATCCAGAAGCCCCACGTGAGGCTTCTGGATGCTTCGTCGCTGCGCTCCTCGCAATGACGAGGAGAGATGTCACGCCACTGCAAAACGATCCGTCGCGCGCACCAGCGCGCGTTGCACGCCGGGCTCCACGGTCGCGTGCCCTGCGTCCGGCACGATCTCGAGCTTTGAGCCCCGCCACGCCTGGTGCAGCTCCCATGCCGTCACCGGCGGCGTCACCACATCGTAGCGGCCCTGCACGATGACGCCCGGGATGCCGTGCAGACGATCCATCCGCGCGAGGATCTGGCCTTCTTCCATGAAGGTGTCGTGCGCAAAATAATGCGCTTCGATGCGCGCCAGCGCGCGCGTGTGCGGCGACGCCGAACCGCCCGAATGGACGGGCCCGCGCGGCAGCAAGGTCAGCAAATGCGATTCATACCCGCACCACGCGGCCGCCGCTGAAAGCTCCGTCGCCTCGTCCCCGCTGGTGAGCCGGCGATAATAGGCGCCGATCACGTCGCCGCGTTCGTCTGGCAGCAGATGCTTGATGAAGGCCGCGTAGGTCTCCGGATAGAGATGCCGGGCGCCATCGCCGTAAAGCCAGTCGATCTCTCGGCGGCGCGCGGTGAACACGCCGCGCAGCACGAGCGCCTTCACGACTTGCGGATGCGCCTGCGCATAGGAGAGCGCGAGCGTCGCGCCCCACGAGCCGCCGAGCACGACGTGCCAGCGCTCGACGGCGAGATGCGCGCGCAAGAGCTCGATGTCGGCGACGAGATGTGGCGTCGTGTTGTTCTCGAGCGAGCCGAGCGGGCGCGAACGTCCCGCGCCGCGCTGGTCGAACAGGACGATGCGATAAAGATCGGGATCGAACAGGCGGCGATTGTCGGTCGAGCAACCGCCGCCGGGTCCGCCATGCAGGAAGAGTGCTGGCTTCCCTTCGGGATTCCCGCACGTCTCCCAGTAGAGGAAATGGCCGTCGCCAGTTTCCAGCGCGCCCGAGGCGTAGGGTTCGAGGGGCGCGAAGAAACCGGCTGGCATCAGGCTTTCGCGCTCTCCACGCGGCCGAGCGCCGCCGACGTCGGGAAGACGAGCGACTTGATGACGACCGGCACGGCGCCCGAGGTCTCCAGCATCGCGCCAATGTCGATGAAGTCGAATTCCTTCAGGTTGATGCCGTCGATCGAGACGATCGGCGTCGTCATCTTCTGCTCTTCGAGACAGTGGATGCCGACCAGCCCGCCAATGTCGCCGTCGCCGACGAGGATGAGCGGGAAGCTCTTGTCCATCTGCGCCGAGAGACCCTTGCGCACGCCGGTGACGAAATCGTCGAGGCGGCGGAAGGTCGCCGAGCCGTTCCAGCGGTAGCACATGGCGACTGCCTGCTCGCCCTCATGCAGGTCGAGGCGGCGCAGCGCCGTGCGCACGGCGGTAGCGATGGCCTCGACGTCGAGCTCTTCGTTTTCAAGCGGCAGGTCAGGCGTGATGACCGGCACGTTGCGCACGGGGAGCACGTCGAGCGGGTTGACGAAGATCGTCGAGCCCGACACCTGGATCGTGTATTGCGACGCCCCCACCACGGTGGCGCGGATGCCTTCGTCGGGCTTTTCGAGCCGCGGGCCCCAGGCGGTGACGCGCTTCAGGATCGCCTGCGCGAGCTTCGGCCCGAGATCGCCGAAGCCGGCCTTCTGGCGGTTGTAGACATATTCCGAGACGCCACCCGAGAAGGTCACGACGTCGGGCTTTTTCGCATTGGCCAGCGCGTCGACGCGCAGCAGCGAGGCGGTCTCTGCCGACAGCTTGGGCTCGCTGATGGCTTCCATCAGGCGCTCAGCCATGCGCTCGATCATCGCGTCGAGCCTGGCTTCGTCCGGCACGGTTCCCATTTCGAGCTTCAGGCCGACTTCTGCGGCGAAGCGGCGCGCGGCTTCCTCGATGCGCACGATCTTGCCGGCGGAATCGAAGGAGAGCGTGCGGGCGCCGACGTCGATCGCGGTCATCTCGGCGACTTCGCCGTTCTCGCAGACGGCAATCTTGGACGTGCCGCCGCCAACGTCGATGTTCATGACGCGGCATTTCTCACGCGCCGAGCGCGCGGCGGCGCCGGAGCCGAAGGCCGCCAGCGTGGTCTCGAGCCCGTCGCCCGCCGAGACGGACACGAACTTGCCGGTCTG
>JAQGKM010000290.1 GCA_028290125.1 Hyphomicrobiales bacterium
CCCCTCCCCCTTGAGGGGAGGGGCTAGGGGTGGGGGTCGTGAGGCCGTTGCAGCACGCCTGCAAACCTCTCTCGCGGATCGAATACATGCGTCGCCCCCCACCCCGCTCGCCTTCGGCGAGTCGCCCTCCCCACAAGGGGGAGGGAAAGCCATTCGTCGCGGGCACATTCTCGAATTCGGATAGCTCGCACCCGTGCCTGGATTGCTTCGCTCCGCTGGCAATGACGGCGGGAGACGCCTCGTCTCTTGCGCCGCAGCATGCGAGCCTGTAAGCCCTGCCCTCCCTCATCGGACCAGAGCATTCCATGCCCGCTTGCGGACTCGATTTCGGCACGTCCAACACCACGCTCGGCAGCACGCGCGACGGCGAGCCGTGGATGCATGCGCTCGAGGGCGAGCATGTGACGATTCCGAGCGCCATCTTCTTCGGCTGGTCGGGCGAGCCGACGTTCGGGCGCGCCGCCATGGCGACCTATGTCGAGGGCGTGCAGGGCCGCCTGATGCGTTCGCTGAAGAGCGTGCTCGGCACCAGCCTCGCCGACGAGACGACCGCAGTCGGGCGCCGCCGCCTGCGGTTCAGCGACGTCATCGCGATCTACGTGAAGGAAGTGAAGCACCGCGCCGAGGCGCAGGCAGGCGTTGTCTTCGACTCCGTCGTGCACGGCCGTCCGGTGCATTTCGTCGATGGCAATCCGGAGGGCGACCGCGCCGCGGAAGCCATGCTGCGAGACATCGCGCACAACGTCGGCTTCCGCGAGATTTCGTTCCAGTACGAGCCGATCGCGGCGGCGCTCGATTACGAGCGGCAGATCAACCGCGAGGAGATCGCGCTGAACGCCGACATCGGCGGCGGCACGTCGGATTTTTCCATCATCCGCCTGTCGCCCGAGCGGCACCGCAAGGTCGAGCGCGCCGACGACATTCTGGCCAATGACGGCGTGCGCATCGGCGGCGTGGATTTCGACAGGGTGCTGTCGCTTGCGCGGCTGATGCCGCTGCTGGGCTACGGCAGCCCGACGACGCGGCCCGGCCGCGACGTGCCCGGTGGCGCGTTCCATGATCTCGCGACCTGGTCCAACATCAACCGGCTCTACAACGACAAGTCACGCCGCGACCTGCGTGCGATCCGCCGCGACGCGTTGCGTCCCGAACTGCTCGACCGCATGTCGCATGTGCTCGACCGGGAACTCGGTCACACGCTCGCGATGGAAATTGAAGCTGCGAAAATCGCGCTGTCGGACAGCGAAGACGTCTTTCTCGATCTCGCGATGATCGAGGATGGACTCGGCGTCAGCATTGCGCGCGACGCGTTCGCCACCGACACAGCGCGGCTCTCGGGCCGCATCGGCGAGCGCATCGACGCTTGCCTGCGGATGGCGGGATTGCAGAAAAACGCTGTCACATCGCTGTTTCTGACGGGCGGATCGACGCGCATCCTGCACGTGGCCGAGGCGATCACCTCGCTCATGCCGCAGGCGCGCGTCGTCGAGGGCGACACGTTCGGCGCAGTCGGCGCGGGCCTCACGATCGAGGCCGCGCGCCGCTACGGCTGACGTTACTTTGCGGCAGACTTGCCGAAAGCGGCCGTCAGCGTCTTCACCGCCATGTCTTGCGCACGGTCGGCGTCCTTCACGACGCCGGCCATGCCGAAGAACTCATGGCTGACGCCATCGACATTGTCGTACGTCGTGGTGACGCCTGCTGACTTCAACTTGTCGGCGAGAAGCTTGCCTTCCGACATCAGCGGATCGATTTCGGCCGTGATCACCAGCGTCGGCGGCAGGCCCTTGAGATCGGCCTTGCCGACGAGATCGATGCGCGGATCCATCTTGTCCTCAGGCTTGCCCAGCACCTTGTCGATGAACCATTCCATGTCGGCCTTGCCGAGCGGCGCGGCCTTGGCGTTCTTCTGGTAGGACGGCGTGTTGAGATCGACGCCGGCGACCGGGTAGACCGCCACAATGGCCTTGGGAGCCTGCAGGTTCTTGTCACGCGCCGCAATCGCGACATTCACCGCGAGATTGCCGCCAGCGGATTCGCCCGCCACCGCGACATTGCCCGCATTGCCGTTCCACGACTGCGCGTTCTCGATCACATACTGCCAGGCGGCCACGGCGTCGTCATGCGCGGCCGGGAACTTGTTTTCCGGCGCGTGACGATATTCGACAGAAGCGACGATCGCCTTCGCCTTCTTGGCGAGCGACATCGGGGTCGCCTCATAGACGTCGAGATCGGCGATCACCCAGCCGCCGCCGTGATAGTAGACGATGACGGGGAAGCCGCCTTCAGGCGCCGGGCCTTCGGGCGTGTAGATGCGGATCGGCTGCTGCGCGCCGCCTGTCGCGTAGGACAGATCCTTCTTCATGACCTTCATTTCGGCCATGACGGCCGCCGGATCCTTGCCGCTGTCGCGCATGACGGCTTTCACGGCGTCAGCGGGAGTCGGCTGCTTGCGCGCCTGTTCGACGGTCAGCGTCGAGATCGGCTTGGCGCCAAGTTCCTGCAGCTTCTTGAGCACGCTGCCCATGTCCTTGTCGGCTTCCTTGAGCTCGGACTTCATGGCTGCTTCGTCGGTCTGGTTGGCCTTCTGCGCATGGGCCGGAAGCACGGCAAACGCGAGAAGCGCGGTCACCGACAGCGTCGTCATCAATGTTGTTCTGGTCATGCAAACCTCATGTGTGGAACGCGTGCCTGCCCGGCCCGCGCGATGGCGGTTCAATCACGTGCTCAAAGCGGGGTTCCGGCGCCGAGATCACGAACATGTTGCGACGCGGACGTCGCAAGCGGGAACCCGGCCGAAACATGGTTGATGGAAATTAAGAGAGTTCTGAAAGGTCCGTTCAGAACGGCCTCACCAAGAAACAAGGCTCCACGCGCCATGCGCAATGAAGCGTGTCATCACTGTCCTCAATGGTGTCTTGAGTCAGATCCGGGCGCCATAAACTTCAGCCCGGCGCGTCAATGCGCCGGGCCTTTTTTTGTCTGATTTCAAAGGTTGAAAGATCAAGCCGCCTTGCGGTTGATCATCGTCTCGGCGAGCGTGGTCAGCTTCTGATCGGTCGCCTTTTCTTCGTCCAGCGTCTCATGCAGAACCTTGGCGCAATCGTCGCGACCGAGCTGCTTGGCCCAGGCGACGAGCGTGCCGTAGCGCGCCATTTCATAATGCTCGACGGCCTGCGCCGACGCGATCAGCGCCGCATCCAGCACGCGCTTGTCGGCGACGTCGCCCGAGACTTCGTCGGCCTCTTCGATGATGCCGTCGATCGCCGGGCATGTGACGGCCTTCGGCGTCTTGCCGTACATCTTGAAGACCTGCTCGAGGCGCTCGATCTGCTTCTTCGTTTCCGCCAGATGCGTCTGGAAGCCCTGCTTAAGCTGCGGATCGGTCGCCTTGTCGATCATCTTCGGCAGCGCCGTCGTGATCTTCTTCTCGGCGTAATAGACGTCCTGCAGCTGGTGCACGAACAGGTCTTCGAGCGTGGCGATGTCTTTGGTGAAAATACCCATGGCAGGCTCCTCTTGTCTGGAGCCCGCCTAACCAGCTCGCACGCTTGCTGTTCCCGGACGAACGCGATTTCACGTATGAAAGGATGGTGAACGTTAAGCTTACCGGTAAAGCAAGAAAACCGAATAGCCTTTGAACGGCATGTACTTAAACCTTGTCACGCAATTAAATGGAAACAACGGAGGGGACAACATGCACGGTCACTGGACACGCTTCATTTCGGACGAACGCGGCGCGACAAGCATTGAATATGCGCTCATCGCGGGACTCGTCTCCATCCTGCTCATCAGCGGCGCTTCCGCCATCGGCCTGAAGATGGCCGACCGTTACGGCGCCGTGGCCGACCGGCTGCCGTGAGCCTCGAGCGCCCCGCAGAGAGTCGGCGCCTGATGAACGTCATCGCCATTCTCGCGGCCATGCTGCTTGGCGCCGTGGTCGCACGCGCGCAGAGTTCAATCGTCTACGCCGTGGACTACATGTTCTCGCGCAGATAAATGCGCGGCGCGCCATGCGCCGCCGCCAGCCCACGCGCAACGGCAAGCGCCGCATCCCGCGAGCTCGCGCCGTGTGCGCCCGATGCCGGAGATGGCTCGATGTGATCGAGCCCGCGCGCATTCATCACCACGACCCGATACTCACCGCTGAGCGCGTGCAGAACGATGATGTGCGGCGCAGGACCGTCGGGCTCTTCATCCTCGACCAGCGGCACGATCTCGACATCCGAAGCGGAGTTCATGACGCACATTGCCCCGACGCGAGCCAACGCCCGCGCGAGACAAGTCGCGACGCGGCGGAAGGTTTGGGATGTGAGAAGAAA
>JAQGKM010000315.1 GCA_028290125.1 Hyphomicrobiales bacterium
GCTGTGGGAGACGACGCTCGACCGCGAGGCGCGCTCGCTGCTGCAGGTTCGCATCAAGGAAACCGTCGAAGCCGACGACATCTTCGTCAAGCTGATGGGCGACGTCGTCGAACCGCGCCGCGAGTTCATCCAGGACAATGCGCTGAACGTCGCCAATCTCGACGTCTGATCTCGCGTCAGACGGCGGGCCAGTACAGGACCGCCGTCGCCGCCGCAATGACGAGCAACCCAGCGACCACGATTGCCCACACCCAAGGGCCCGTCTGATCAGGCGCAGTATTGGGCGTCCGGGCGGCGGCGGCTTGCAGGGCCGCATCAGCGACGGCGTCGCGGCGCATCGGCGCCCCGCCGGCCTCGTCGTCCGTGCCGAGCGGCGAGGCCGCCGGATCCGGGAACGCGACCTTGTCGCCGGTGACGCCCGCGTCGATCTTGCCGCGCAACTGGGCGGAACCCGCCCCCCGATCGGCAGTGCTGTCAGCTCGCGTCGCCATTCGCCGGAAACTCCTCTACGCGCCTCGTGCAACTGAACTCGCACTTTTGCCTGCGGTTCCAGCATTCCGAAAAGCCCGGGTGTCTCCTGTCTCAGTGCTGGGTGCAGACTTCGCGCTGCGAGCGCCCCATCGTGGCCTTGTCGCACACCTTGGTGTCGAGCTTGTCGCCGGTCGCTCCGGCCACGGTCACGCCTCTGGGCTTGGCGACTTTTTCGGGCAGATCCGCGGCTGAAAGGACGCGGTTCACGGTCGAGCCGTACTGGACCATGACTGCGTCGCCCGAATGGAACACGCGCTCGCCGGAGCCCTGCAATTGCGCGATGACGATGGTGTTTCCGTCAGCCAGCGCGACCGTGTATTCGATCCCGTTCTCGTTTTCGATGAACCTGTGCAGACCAGATCCCGCCATGGCGCCAAGCGCCAGGCCCGCGAGGGTCGCTCCATTCGTCTGACCGATCAGGGCGCTGGCGAAGCCTCCGGCGATCGCCCCGCCCGCGATGGCGCCGGACTCCTCGCTGCGGATCGTGACGACCCGCGAGTCGAGCACGGTCCCGAACTTCACCTTCTGCGCCTGACTGGCGTCCTCGACGTCGATGTCTGTCGTTCGTCTGTTGGCGCAGGCGCTCAACAGCAGCGCTGAAATGAGCGCAGCACACAGCAGCCGCATGGGCGGGCCTTTCAATCCATAAAACAATATCGGGCTCGCGCCCAATATGAGTTTTGCAGAAAGTTACTCGGCTGTCACCTTGGCGGCGCGGATGATCGTCGACCAATGCTCGGCATCGGCGCTGATCAGCTTGCCGAACTCCGCAGGCCCGTTGGCGATGGCGAACGTGTAGCTCGGGGTCAGGAACTGCGCCTGGAAGGCGGGGTCGTTGTAAATCTTCCGCGTTTCAGCGCTCAGTTTTTCGACAATGTCCGGCGGCGTCCCCTTCGGCGCGAACAGGCCGTACCACGACCCGGCCCTGAAGCCCGGGATGCTCTCGGAAATGGTGGGCACCTCAGGCTTCCTGTCGAGCCGCTTGTCGCTGCCGAAGGCCAGCACTTTCAGGGCGCCGGTCTCCCACGGACCGGCAATGAGGCCAATGCTGACGATCATCATCTTGATGTGCCCGCCGAGCAGGTCGGTGATGGCGGGCGACGCGCCGCTGTAATGCACGGGCGTGAAGGTCGCGCCGGTGCGCTCCTGCAGGCTCAGGATGTTGAGATGTCCCGATGAACCGCTGCCGAAGGTGCCGTAGAAAATCTTGTCCGGATTCTTCTTCGCGTAGTCGACAAGCTCGCCGACAGTATTGGCCGGCACGGACGGGTGCACGACCAGCGCTTGCGGCGAAATACCGAGGCCCGACACGGGGATGAAATCGGCGGCCTCGTATTTCAGCTTGGAGTAGAGATAGGGATTGGCGGTGATCGTCGTGTCCGCCGTGACCATCAGCGTGTAGCCGTCGGTCGGCGATTTCGCCGCCATTTCGGCGCCCACCTGGCTGTTGGCGCCGGGCTTGTTGACGATGACGACGGGCTGGCCCCACGACTCCTGCAGGCGATTCCCGAGCGCGCGTGCGAGCACGTCGGTGACGCCGCCAGCCGCATAGGGCACGATCAGCTGGATGCTTTTGGCTGGATAGGTCTGCGCCGCAGCGGGTTGCAGCATGGCGCCGAGAACGGCGGCCGCCGCCAACATCATCTTGCGCATGGGCGCATCCTCCCTGACTTTTTTGTGCCGGGATTGAAGCGCGCCGCTCGAGCTTTTGCAAGGGCTTGTCAGGCGCCGAGATAGGCCTGCGCCAGCGCCGGGTCCTGTGCGATGTCGCTGGCCATGCCTTGCGCCACGATGCGACCGCGCTCCAGCACATAGGCGCGGTCGGCGAGGGCGAGCGCCAGCGCCGCCATCTGGTCCACCACAAGGATGGTCATGTCCTCTTCGCGCAACCTGTCCAGCGCGGCGAACAGGTCGGCGACGACCTTCGGCGCTAGGCCGAGCGAGGGCTCGTCAAGCAGCAGGATGCGCGGACGCGACATCAGCGCGCGCGCGACCGCCAGCATCTGCTGTTCGCCACCCGAAAGAAGGCCCGCACGCTGGTGTAGCCGTTCGCGCAAGCGCGGGAAGCGCGTCAGCATGTCCTCGACGCGCGCGTCGCGTCCCTGCGGCGCGAGAAAGCCGCCGAGGCGAATATTGTCGAGCACGCTCAGTTCGGGAAACACCTGCCGCCCCTCGGGCGATAGCGCCATGCCGAGCGCGACCATGCTCTCGGCGCCGAGAGTGGAGACATCCTGTCCGTCGAGCGTGACGCCGCCTGCGGAGACCGGCCGGTGCAGGCCGCTCAGCGTGCGCATCAGCGTGGACTTGCCGGCGCCGTTGGCCCCCAGCAACGCCACCACCTCGCCGCGCCGCACCTGCAGGTCGATGCCGTGCAGGATGGGCTCGGCGCCATAGCCGACGACGAGCCCGTTGACGCCGAGCAGTTCAGGCGCGCCGGTTTTCGCGGCGCGCGATCGAGGCTGCGCCGTCGCCGCGCCTTCGCCGAGATACGCGTGCCGCACAGCTACATTTGCCTGGATCTCGACCGGCGAACCGACGGCGAGCCGGCGTCCCTGGTCGAGGACCACGATCGCGTCGGAGACGCCCATCACCAGCGCCATGTCGTGCTCGACCACCACGATCGCGACGCCGGTATCGGCGATCTTGCGAAGGATGCGTCCGAGCCGTTCCTTGTCGTCGGTGGAAAGGCCCGCCGCCGGCTCGTCCAGAAGCAGGACGTCGGGATCAAGCGCCATCGCGCGCGCGATCTCGACGAAGCGCCGGTCGACATGCGGCAGGTCTTCCGCGCTTGCGTCGTGATCGCCGCGATAGCCGCTGAAGGCCAGCAGGGCGGCGGCCTGGCTTCGCACGCCGCTGGCGTGAAGGCGCGCACGGCCGAACAGGAAGCCGAGCTTGCCGCGTGTGAGCGCGAGGGCGACGTTGTCGATGACGCTCAGGGCGCCGAACAGCTGCGAGGTCTGATAGGTGCGCGCAATTCCGGCACGCGCGACGCGCATCGCCGAGCGCCCGCCGAGCTTCATTCCGCCGAGTGAAAAGTCGCCGCTGCTCGGCGCGTAGAACCCGCTCAGCATGTTCAACGCCGTCGTCTTGCCCGCCCCGTTCGGCCCGATGAGGGACGTTACCTGGCCGGCGGCGGCGTCGAACGACAGCTCCGACACCGCCTGCACGCCGCCAAAGCGGATGCTCAGGCCGGAGACGCACAGTCCGGCGCGCGTTCGTGGGGCGAAAGGCGACACCGGTTCAACGGGTGAGACGGTCGCGGCGGGCTTCGACGATCCGAACCGCATCTGCAAGGCACGAAGCGCGGCTTGCGCCAATCCGACAAGGCCGCCCGGCGCGACCCACAGGACGAGCAGCAGAAGCCCGCCGAAAAACAGCAAGCGAAAATCTTCCAGCGACGACAGGACTTCCGGAAGCAGGCCAACGATCACCGCGCCGACGAGCGGACCGGCGGCGGACCCTGCGCCGCCGATCATCACGGCGAGCACGAAGAGGATCGACTGCGAGAAGCCGAACGTATTGGGCGTGACGAAACCTGAGAGGGATGCAAACAGCCCGCCGGCTGCGCCAGCCGTGAAGGCCGAGACGGCGAATGCGACGGTCTTGATGACGAGCGGATTGAGGCCGATCGACTCCGCCGCGATTTCGGAGCCGCGCACGGCGCGCAGCGCAGCGCCCCATTGGCCGCGCGCCACGAGCATGTAGCCGATGCACGCGACGCCGGCGCTGAGCAAGGCCAGCACCGCCACCGCGCGCTCGCCGCGCAAGGCGCCGAGTGTTGGCGAGACGATGCCCATGATGCCGTTCTGTCCCCCGGTCAGGCCACGCGCCTCGACAATGGCGTGCTCGACGATGAAGCCGAAAGCGATCGTCACCATGGCGAGATAGGGGCCTTTCACCCGCAAGGCGGGCAGCGCGAGCAGACCGCCGAACAGGGTCGCAAGCGCCGCGCCCGCCGGCCAGGCGATCCAGAAGCTGACGCCCGCCTTGCCCAGCACCGCGACCGTATAAGCGCCCAGCGCGTAGAAGCCCACGTGCCCGAACGAGATCTGGCCGCTAAGTCCGATCAGCACGTTCATGCCTGCGCCGACGAGCGCCAGCAGGGCGACATTCGCGAGCACGAAGACGTAATAGCCGTTGACGCGCAAGGCGAGCGCGATGGCGACGCCGAGCACGACCGACAGCATCGCCACTTGCGCGATGACGACCGCACGGTTGCTGAAGCGTGGGCTCATACTTTCTTCACCTCGGCGCGTCCAAACAGTCCGTTGGGACGCCAGGCCAG
>JAQGKM010000364.1 GCA_028290125.1 Hyphomicrobiales bacterium
CACGCGCATCGCCGGTCAGAAAGGCGCCGTCGCGTTCCATGAAGAGCTTGGCGTAGGCTTTCGCCAGCCCGCCGGGATCCTTCACCACGCCGGGATCGCGCAGGTGGACCGCGCCCGCGAGCCCCTCCTTGAGGGATGGCTCGCGCTGGCGCAGAGCTGCGCCGTCGAGGATGTCGAAGGCGCGGCCATAGGGCACGAGGCGCTGCGCCTCGACGATCGCCTTTTCGAAGCTCTTCTGCGAGCGGCAGACCTTCATCCAGCCCGACAGCGTCAGCAGGCCCATCGAGCCTGACGCCTGCATCAGAGCCTCATGCTCCAGGAGCGAGCGCTCGATCAGCGGCAGGGCGGCTTTCGCGCTGCGCAGTGCGCCTTCGGGCGACGAGTTCATCCAGTAGCGAAACAGCCAGGGCGCGAGGCCGGGCAGGGCGGAGAGATGGTAATGCGCCTCCGGCGAGGCGTTCAGCGCATAGCGCAACAGCGCGCCGGGGTCGCGCGGGAACATGTAGGGAAAGATCGACGAGCGCTCGATCAGCCCGGCATTGCCGAAGCTGGTCTCCTCGCCCGCCATGGTGTGCTTGTCGATGACGGCGACCGAGCGCCCGCGCGCCTGGATATGCAGCGCCGCGCCGATGCCGACCATGCCGCCGCCGAGAATCAGGACGTCAAAGTTTCGTGCCATTCGGGAAAAGTAATGCTTCAGCCTCGTCATTGCGAGGCGCGAAGCGACGCGGCGTCGCCTGCGGCTCCTCGCAATGACGAGGCGAATGGACTCGGCGCCCCCCGGATGCTAGGCCGCGCGAAGACAACCCGGAGCCCCGCCATGCGCCCGCTGAAAATCTTGCCCTCCATGCTCGCCAGCGACTTCTCGAAGCTCGGACAGGAAGTCAGCGACGTGATGGAGGCCGGCGGCGACATCGTGCATCTGGATGTGATGGACGGGCATTTCGTGCCCAACATCACCTTCGGGCCGGACGTCATCAAGGCGATCCGCAAGGCGACCGACAAGCCGTTCGACACGCATCTGATGATCTCGCCGGCGGACCCGTATCTGGAGGCGTTCGCGAAGGCGGGCTCTGATTATATCTGCGTCCACGCGGAGGCTGGCCCGCACGTGCATCGCTCGCTGCAGGCGATCCGGGCGCTGGGCAAGAAGGCCGGCGTCGCGGTCAATCCCGGCACCCCCGAGAGCGTGCTCGAATATCTGCTCGAGGACGCCGACCTGATCCTCGCCATGACGGTCAACCCCGGCTTCGGCGGCCAGAGCTTCATCCGTCCGGTGCTGGAAAAGGTGCGCCGCATCCGCGACATGGTCGGCGACCGGCCGATCGACATCGAAGTCGACGGCGGCGTGACGGCCGACAATGCGGCAGACTGCGCGGCGGCGGGCGCGAATTTTCTGGTCGCCGGGTCTGCGGTGTTCAAGGGCGGGCCGAACGCCTATGCGAAGAACATCGAGGCGATCCGCCGCGCCGCGCTGATCGCGCGCGGGGAGATGGTGTAGTCGTCATCGCGAGCCGAAGGCGAAGCAATCCGGAGGCATCACGTGCGCTTCTGGATTGCTTCGCTGCGCTCGCAATGACGTGTTTCATTGGTAGGAGCTGCTGGCGAGGCGGCAATCCGACTTGGGGTGAAGCGCTGGACGGCGCGTCAGTCTTGTAGCTACAATCTGCCATTGCCAATTTTTTTTTCGTAGCTACAATATGCTGATCGTATGGGACGAGCCGAAGCGGCTCGCAAATCTTGACAAGCACGGGCTCGATTTTGCCGATCTCGAAATCAGCTTTGACTTCGTCAACGCGGTCGCACGTCCCGTTCGCTCAAGCCTGAGCGGACGAGTGCGGCTGCAGCTGATTGGTTTGCTATTCGATGAGCTTGTCGTGGCGGTTGTCGTCTCGCCACTCGGTCAGGAAGCCCTGTCGATCATCAGCCTCCGGGCAGCGAGCGCGAAGGAGAGGAGGTTTTATGGCGAGTAAAAATCCGAGCCGCAAACTTCCCTACACCGAGGCCGATTTGGCGGAAGTCTCCGAAAATCCTGAATGGACAGCCGAAGACCTTGCAAACGCGCGGCCACTGTCCGAGGTGCTTGCGCCAGAATTGTTCGCAAAGCTGAAACGCCGACAGGGCGAGCGAGGCCCCCAGAAGTCGCCTACGAAGGCGCTCGTTTCGCTCCGTCTTGACCGGGACATTATCGAAAAATTCAAGTCCGATGGTCCTGGTTGGCAGTCACGCATCAACGAGGCCTTGCGCAAGACGCTCGGACCGTAACGCTGTTGAGGCGGCTCCGCGCGTCAAATCCCCATGTCGTTGAACACTTCCTGCGCCAGCTTGAAGGCGTGGTTGGCCGGCGGCACGCCGGCGTAGATCGCGCACTGCAGGATGATCTCTTTCAGCTCTTCCTTCGTCAGGCCGTTGTTGAATGCGGCGCGGACGTGCAGCTTGAATTCTTCCCAGTTGCGCGTCGAGATCGTCGACGTCAGCACGATGACCGAGCGCGTGCGGCGGTCGAGGCCGGGACGTGACCAGATATCGCCCCAGGCGGTACGGGCGATGAAGTCGATCCAGTCGGCGTTGAACTCGGTCTTGCCCTTTTCGGACTTCTCCACCCAGGCTTCGCCCAGCACCTCGCGGCGCACAACCATGCCCTGGTCGAAACGGTTCTTGTCGTCCATGGGAGCGCTCCTGTTACTTGGTTCTGGCGAGGAAGGTCACGACAGCCGCCGTGAATGCGTCGGCCTGTTCGATGTTCGACAAATGCGCGGCGTCGAGCTCGACGTATTTCGCTCCGGGAATGGAGGCCGCGATGCCCTGTCCGAGAACCGCCGGCGTGGCGGGATCGTGCGTGCCTGCGATCACCAGCGTCGGGCGGCGCGCCGCGCGCACGGTTTCGCGCTGGTCCATGTCGCGCACGGCCGCGCAGGCTGCGGCGTAGCCTTGCGGCGGCGTCGTGCGCAGCATGTCGGCGATGCGCGCCACGGCGGCGGGATCGCGCTGCTGGAAGCCCGGCGTGAACCAGCGGTCGACGACGGCCTGCGTGACGGCCGCCATGCCCTGATGCTGCACGATGACGACGCGGCTGTTGTAAGGGCGGGGATCGGGAATATGCGACGAGGTGTTGGCCAGCACCGCCCGCTCGATGCGCTCGGGCGCGTGGGCGAGCAGCCATTGGCCGACCATGCCGCCGAGCGACAGGCCGAGCCAGTTCACCTTCGCGAGATCGAGCGCATCCATGATCGACAGCGCGTCGCGGCTGAGGCTGGCGATCGAATAGGGACCGACGTTCGCCACCGAGCCGCCATGGCCGCGGGAATCGTAACGCACCACGCGGAAATGCTTGGTGAGTTCCGGCATCTGCGGATCCCACATATGCAGGTTGGTGCCGAGCGAGTTGGACAGCATCAGCGCAGGCGCGTCCGTAGGACCCTCGATTTCGACGCGAAACGCTCCCGTGGCGGTTTCGATCTGTGCCATGCTCTTGCTCCTCCCGCGCGCGGGCTTTAACACCGGATGTCAGCGCGCGACAAAGCGCATAGCCTCAAGGGCGCGAGAGCGCAACCGGAGGCGCACGGCAGCCAGCCTGATCAAGAAAACGGAGAAGAATGCATGGCGATGACGATGAAGGGGGAAGTCGCTCTCCCCGCCGACAAGGAAACCGTCTGGGCGAAACTCAACGACCCGGAAATCCTGAAGGCCTGCATTCCTGGCTGCCAGACACTCGACAAGACCGGAGAGAACGGCTTCTCGGCCGTCGTGAAGCTGAAGGTCGGCCCGGTCGGCGCGACGTTCAAGGGCTCGGTCGAACTCACCGATCTCGATCCGCCGAACGGCTATCGCATTTCCGGCCAGGGTGAGGGCGGCGTCGCCGGCTTCGCCAAGGGCGGCGCAACCGTGCGCCTGCTCGATCCGGCCGAAGGCGAGACCGGCTGCATCCTGTCGTACGATGTCGAAGCCAATGTCGGCGGCAAGATCGCCCAGCTCGGCGCGCGCCTGATCGACGGCGTCGCCAAGAAGACCGCCGATCAGTTCTTCACGGCTTTTGCCAATGCGGTGAAGGCGGGCTGAGTCCCAACGCTAGCCGGGGCTACATCGATAGTGTGATGAAGCCTCGGCTTGACCGCCACAACGCGGTCGGATCAAATCGTCTCAACCAAAGAGAGCGCCTGCTGACGCATGTCGGGCAGGGACAGCTTGCGCACGATGGAGGAAACAGCATGGCCACCGTATCCATGTCGGTGAACGGCAAGAACGTCAGCCGCGACATCGATCCGCGCACGCTGCTCGTGGACTTCCTGCGCGAGGACCTTCGCCTCACCGGCACGCATGTCGGCTGCGACACCACGCAATGCGGCTGCTGCACCGTGCACGTCGACGGCAAGGCGATGAAGAGCTGCACGCTGCTCGCCATCGGGCTCGAGGGCGCGCAGATCACCACGATCGAAGGTCTCGCCAAGGGGCAGGAACTGCATCCGATGCAGGCCGCCTTCCGCGAGCATCACGGCCTGCAATGCGGCTTCTGCACGCCCGGCATGATCATGGCGGCGGTCGACATGGTGAACCGCAAGGGCAATGACCTCGACGACAAGACGATCCGCGAAGAGCTCGAAGGCAACATCTGCCGCTGCACGGGCTACCACAACATCGTCAAGGCCATTCATTCCGGCGCCGAGGCGATGGGCGCAGGCAAATAAGCCTGCGCGCCAGCATTTTTTAGCGATTCAGCAAGACCAAGAGCCGGACGCCAACGTTGCGAACCGGCCCCTTTCACGGAGGGGATGCAATGAGCAGCACCGGCATTGGCGCGCGTGTTCAGCGCAAGGAAGATTTCCGCTTCATCACCGGCAAGGGGCACTACACCGACGACGTGAACCGGCATGGCCAGACCCATGCGGCGTTCCTGCGCTCGCCGCATGCACATGCTGAAATCCTTTCCATCGATGCATCCGCTGCGTCCGCCATGCCGGGCGTGGTGGCGATCTTTACGGGCGACGATCTCGCCGCCGACAAGATCGGCGGACTGATCTGCGGCTGGATGATTCATTCAAAGGACGGCGAGCCGATGAAGGCCGGCGCCCATCCGGCTCTTGCCCAAGGCAAGGTGCGCTACGTCGGTGACCATGTCGCCGTCGTCATCGCCGAAACCTTGTCGCAGGCGCGCGATGCGCTGGAGAAGATCGTCGTCGACTACAAGGTGCTGCCCGCCACCGTCGCGACCGGCGATGCGCTGAAACCCGGCGCGCCCGTGGTGCATGATGTCGCGCCCGACAACGCGGTCTATCGCTGGGCGCTCGGCAACGAGGCCGAGACGAAAGACGCCTTCGCCAGAGCCGCGCATGTCACCAGGATGGACATCGTCAACAATCGCCTGATCCCCAATCCGATGGAGCCGCGCGCGGCGGTCGGCGACTGGGATTCCGGCAGCGACGCCTTCACGCTCTACACCACGAGCCAGAACCCGCATGTCGCGCGGCTCGTGCTGTCGGCCTTCATCGGCATTGCGCCTGAACACAAGTTGCGCGTGATTGCGCCCGATGTCGGCGGCGGCTTCGGCTCGAAGATCTTCATCTATGCGGAAGAGACGGTCTGCGTCTGGGCGGCGAAGAAAGTCGGACGTCCGGTGAAGTGGACGAGCGATCGCACGGAGGCGTTTCTCGCCGATGCGCATGGCCGCGACCACGTCACCCATGCCGAAATGGCGCTCGACGCCGCCGGCAAGATCCTCGGCCTGCGCGTGCACACGACGGCCAATCTCGGCGCCTATCTCTCGACCTTCTCGTCGTCTGTGCCGACCTACCTCTATGCGCCGCTGCTGTCGGGCCAGTACAACATTCCCGCCATCTATTGCGAGGTCGACGGCGTCTACACCAACACGGCGCCGGTCGACGCCTATCGCGGCGCGGGGCGTCCTGAAGCGACCTTCGTGATCGAACGCATGATGGAAGTCGCGGCGCGCGAGATCGGCGAGAACCCGGCCGAATTCCGGCGCAAGAATTTCGTGACGAGCTTCCCGCATCAGACGCCCGTCATCATGTGCTACGACGCCGGCGATTACGGCGCCGCGCTCGACAAGGCGATGGCGATGGCCGACACCGCCGGCTTCGCGACGCGCAAGGCAGACTCGGCGCGCAAGGGCTTGCTGCGCGGCCTCGGCTTCTCGGCTTACATCGAGGCCTGCGGCATCGCGCCGTCCGCCGCCGTCGGTTCGCTTGGCGCGGGCGTCGGTCTGTGGGAATCGGCGGAAGTCCGCGTCAATCCTATCGGCACGGTCGAGATCCTCACCGGCTCGCATTCGCATGGGCAGGGGCACGAGACGACCTTCGCGCAGCTCGTGTCGGAGCGGCTCGGCATTTCCATCGACAATGTGTCCATCGTCCACGGCGACACCGACAAGGTGCAGATGGGCATGGGCACTTACGGCTCGCGTTCCGGCGCGGTCGGCATGTCGGCCATCGTGAAGGCGCTCGACAAGATCGAGGCGAAAGCCAAGAAGGTCGCGGGCTTCGTGCTGGAGGCGTCAGCCGACGACATCGACTTCAAGGACGGCAAGTTCACAGTGCGCGGCACCGACAAGGAGATCGATTTCGCGAGCGTCGCGCTGCAGGCCTACATCGCCCACAAGTTCAACGGACAGGAGCTGGAGCCCGGCTTGAAGGAAAGCGCCTTCTGGGATCCGACCAACTTCACCTTCCCGGCGGGCGTGCACATCTGCGAACTCGAGATCGATCCGGCGACCGGCGTCACGCGCATCGACCGCTGGACGGCGGTGGATGATTTCGGCAACGTCATCAACCCGATGATCGTCGAAGGCCAGGTCCACGGCGGCATTGCGCAGGGCGTCGGCCAGGCTTTGCTCGAAGGCGCCGTCTATGACGCCAGCGGCCAGCTCGTCACGGCAAGCTACATGGACTATTCCATGCCGCGCGCGGGCGATCTGCCGTCCTACGACATCGGCATGACGCAGACGGTGTGTCCGTCGAACCCGCTCGGCATCAAGGGCTGCGGCGAAGCGGGCGCCATCGCGGCGCCGCCGGCGGTCATCAACGCCATCACGGATGCGCTCGGCCACGAGGACATCGCCATGCCGGCGACGCCGCTCGCGGTTTGGCGCGCGATCCAGAAACACATGCCGCGCGCAGCGGCGGAATGAACCGGCTGGCGGGTGGCGAGCCCACCCGCTAAGATCAGACAACAGGCGCGGCCCGCGGGCGGCGTGCGGGGAGAGACAAGATGTATCCGTTCACCTATCACCGTCCGGATTCGGTCAGCGCCGCCGGTCAGCTCGCGGGCGATGCGGAGGCCAAGTTCCTGGCGGGCGGCATGACGCTGCTGCCGACCATGAAGCAGCGCCTCGCCGCGCCCGGCGCCATCGTGGATCTCAACGGCGTGCCGGGTCTGTCCGGCGTGAGCGTCGCCCACGGCAAGGTGACGATCGGCGCGATGACGCGCCATGTCGACGTGCACACGTCGGAGGAACTGCGCAGGGCGATCCCCGCGCTGACCGATCTCGCTGGCTGGATCGGCGACCCGATGGTGCGCCATCGCGGCACCATCGGCGGCTCGGTCGCCAACAACGATCCGGCGGCGGATTATCCGGCTGCCTGCCTGGCGCTCGGCGCGACCATCGTGACCGACAAGCGCGAGATCGCGGCGGAAGATTTCTTCACCGGCCTGTTCGACACGGCGCTGGAGCCGGGCGAGATGATCACGCAGGTGGTGTTCCCGATTCCGCAAAAGGCCGGCTACCAGAAATTCCGCAACCCGGCCTCGCGCTACGCGATCGTCGGCGTGTTCGTGGCGCAGACGCAGGCTGGCGTGCGCGTCACCGTGACGGGCGCGGGCGAGAACGGCGTCTTCCGCGTGAAGTCGTTCGAGGATGCGCTG
>JAQGKM010000370.1 GCA_028290125.1 Hyphomicrobiales bacterium
CGCATCTCGTGGGATGAGGCCATCGCCACCATCGCGTGCGAGTTCAGCGCGCGCGAGGCGCAACATGGCGCTGAGACCATCTGGCCCTATTATTACGCCGTCACGATGGGCCGCGTGATGCGTGACGGCATAAACCGTCTCACGCATGCCAAGAAATACTCGCGCTTTAATGGCACCATCTGCACCAATCTCGCGTGGCCTGGTTTCATCGCCGGAACCGGAAAACTTGCCGGGCCCGATCCGCGCGAAATGGCGAAGAGCGATTGCGTCGTGATCTGGGGCACCAATGCGGTGGCGACGCAGGTCAATGTCATGACCCACGCCATCGCGGCGCGGAAGGCGCGCGGCGCCAAGATCGTCGTCATCGACATTTACGACAACGCCACCATGCAGCAGGCCGACATGGCGCTGCGGCTGCGGCCCGGCACGGACGGCGCGCTCGCCTGCGCGGTGATGCACGTGCTGTTTCGCGACGGGCTTGCGGACTGGGATTATCTCGAGCGCTACACGGATGCGCCGCGCGAGCTCGAAGCGCATCTGCAAACGCGCGGACCGGTCTGGGCTGCGAAGATCACGGGACTGTCGGTCGCGCAGATCGAGGCCTTCGCGCATCTCGTCGGCGCGACGAAGCGCACGTTCTTCCGGCTCGGCTACGGCTTTTCCCGCCAGCGCAACGGGGCCGTCAACATGCATGCGGCGTCGTGCATCGCGGCCGTGACGGGCGCCTGGCTGCATGAGGGCGGCGGCGCCTTCCACAACAACGGCGCGATCTACGGCTGGAAGCAGGCGTTCCACGAAGGCCATGAGCTGCGCGACGCGGACGTGCGTCTGCTCGACCAGTGCCACATCGGGCGCATCCTCACGGGCGATGCGGAGGCCCTGCGCCATGGCCCGCCCGTGACCGCGATGCTGATCCAGAACACCAATCCGATGAGCGTCGCGCCCGAGCAGGCGCTCGTTGCGCAGGGCTTTGCGCGCGAGGATCTGTTCACGGTGGTGCACGAGCAGTTCATGACCGAGACGGCCGCCATGGCCGACATCGTGCTGCCCGCGACCATGTTCCTGGAGCACGACGACATCTATTCCGGCGGCGGGCACCAATATGTCGAGTTCGCCGGCAAGGTGATCGATCCGCCGGGCGAATGCCGCTCGAACCACGACGTCATCGCCGCACTGGCGCAGGCCTTGGGCGCCGAGCATCCGGGTTTCCACATGACGCCGCGCGCTCTGATCGCCGGCATCCTGCAGGAGTCGAACTTGCCGTCGCTTGATGTTCTCGAGACGACCAACTGGGTGGACGTTCAGCCCGATTTCGACACGGCGCATTACACGAAGGGCTTTGCGTGGCCGGACGGGAAGTTTCGTTTCAAGCCTGACTGGCCGACGGTTCCTTACGTGAAGAGCGGTGGCAAGGGTGTCGGGCTCGCGGGTCCGTGGGCGCAGATGCCGGCATTCCCGGATCATTGGGAGGTGCTGGAAGAGGCGGACGCGGAGCATCCGTTCCGGCTTGCGACGAGTCCTGCGCGCTCCTTCCTCAATTCGACGTTCAACGAGACGCCATCGGCGCGCAAGCGCGAGGGGCGGCCCGAAGTGCTGATCCATCCTGACGATGCTGCGGGGCTTGGCGTCGCGGACGGCGACCCGGTCCGGCTCGGCAATGCACGCGGCAGCGTCGTGGTGCACGCGAGACTGTTTGCCGGCGTGCAGCGCGGCGTGCTGGTCAGCGAAGGCATCTGGCCCAACGCGGCCTTCGTCGAGGGCCGGGGCATCAACATGCTCACCGGCGCCGACAGTCCGGCGCCGTTCGGCGGCGCGGCGTTTCATGACAACAAGGTGTGGGTGAGACCTGGTTCCTAAGCCGCCGTCATTGCGAGCGGAGCGAAGCAATCCAGAAGCCCCACGTGCGGCCTCTGGATTGCTTCGCCTTCGGCTCGCAATGACAGCACACTCGCCCTTCCCATTACCGCCAACATACGCGATGTTTCTGCATCAGATTCGTTCATCCAGGAGACGGCGTCTTGAAGTTCATCCTTGCGGCTCTACTCGTCACATCGACCCTCGGCTTCGCTCATGCCGGCGCGCGGCCGCCGTCAGAGGGCGCCAATGCGTCGCGTGGGGCGGGCCTCGACATGCGCGGCATGACGGACGACCAGCTGCGCCGCCGCATGCAGGATGCCTGCGTGTTCAAGCTTTCGGAGCGCGAAGAGGCGATCAAGACCAATGCGGTGGGCCGTTGCGGCTGCTACGCGGGCAACATCATGCGCGCCATGTCGACGGACGAAGCCGCTGAACTGCGCGAGACCGGCGTGTTCGGACGCAGCTCGCGGCCGAAGGCCGAAAACGCCGCCAAGTCCTGCAAGGTCTGATCAAACTGGCGTCGGCGCCACGAGCACGTGGTCCGACGCCTGTTCACCGGTGATCACCCGATTGCCGTCGATCCGCGTCGCGCCGCTCGCCACGAGCTTCAGCGCGAGCGGGTAGATCACATGCTCTTGCGCGAGCACGCGCGCGCCCAGCGTTGCGGGCGTGTCGCCATCGACGACCGGCACGGCGGCCTGCGCGACGATCGGCCCGGCGTCCATTTCCGGCACCACGAAATGCACGGTCGCGCCGTGGATCTTCACGCCATCCTCCAGCGCGCGCTCATGCGTGTGCAGTCCGCGGAATGACGGCAGCAGGGCGGGGTGGATGTTGAGCATCCGGCCCTGCCATTGCTCCACGAACCACGGCGTCAGCAGGCGCATGAAACCGGCAAGGCAAATCAGGTCGATCTTGTGCTCGTCGAGGATAGCCTGCATGGCGCGCTCGAAATCCTCGCGCGTCGGATGATCCTTATGGCTGAGCGCTGCGGTGGCGATGCCGGCCTCCCGCGCGGTGGCGAGGCCCGGCGCATCGACCTTGTTCGACAGCACCAGCGCGATCTCGGCGGGGTAGTCGGGCTGGCGCGCGGCCGCCATCAACGACAGCATGTTGGAGCCGCGGCCCGAGATCAGCGCCGCGACGCGCTTGCGCGGCATCGCGTTCACAGCGCAAGCGTCCCGGTGTAGCGCACCTGCGGACCATCGGCTTGCGCGGCGTCGACAACGCCCACGCGCACCGGGTCTTCGCCTGCCTCGCGCAGCGCGGCCTCGATGGCGTCGGCCTGCGCGGCTTCCGTCACGACGATCATGCCAAGGCCGCAGTTGAACGTGCGCAGCATTTCTTCGGGCGCAACGCCGCCCGCCTGCGCCAGCCATTTGAAGACCGGCAGCACGGGCACCTTGTCAAGATCGAGCGTCACGCCGACGCCGTCGGGCAGCACGCGCGGAATGTTGTCGGGAAAACCGCCGCCGGTGATATGGGCGAGCGCCTTCAGGCCGGTCGTCGCGCGCAGCACCTTCAACAGCGGCTTCACGTAGATGCGGGTGGGCGTCAGCAGGGCCTCGCCGAGCTGCTTGCCCGGCTCGAACGGCGCGGCGTCGGTCCACTTGAGCCCGGCGCGCTCGACGATGCGGCGCACCAGTGAAAAGCCGTTGGAATGCACGCCCGACGAGCGCAGGCCGATGACGACGTCGCCCGGTCCCACATCGCCCGCAGGCAGCAGCTGGCCGCGCTCGGCGGCACCGACCGAGAAGCCCGCGAGATCGTAGTCGCCGCCCGAATAGAGGCCGGGCATTTCGGCGGTCTCGCCGCCGATCAGCGCGCAGCCGGCCTCGATGCAGCCGCGCGCGATGCCCTTCACGATGGCCGCGCCGGCGGCGGGGTCGAGCTTGCCGGTCGCATAATAATCCAGGAAAAACAGCGGCTCCGCGCCCTGCACGACGAGGTCGTTGACGCACATGGCGACGAGGTCGTTTCCGACCGTGTCGTGGATGCCGGTCTCGATGGCGATCTTCACCTTTGTGCCGACGCCGTCGTTGGCGGCGACGAGGATCGGATCCTTGAAGCCCGCGGCCTTGAGGTCGAACAGCCCGCCGAAACCGCCGATCTCGGCGTCAGCGCCGGGGCGGCGCGTCGCGCGCACGAGCGGCTTGATCTCCTCGACCATGGCGTTGCCGGCGTCGATGTCGACGCCCGCCTGGGCGTAGGTGAGGCCGTCAGACTTGG
>JAQGKM010000393.1 GCA_028290125.1 Hyphomicrobiales bacterium
GTGAAGACGCTGCAAGTCGCCTTCGACGCCACCATGCTCGACAAGGGTTTTATCGCCGACGCCGAGAAGATCGGCATCGACGTGTCGCCGCTCGGCGGCGCCGAGATCGAGAAGGTCATGGCGGAAATCGACGCGGCGCCGCAAGATGCGATCGACCGGCTGCGCCAGCTGGTCAACTGAACAACCAAGAACAAGAGGTCAGACATGATCGAGACGCGACGCCTGGGCCACGCCACTTTTTCGACGCCCGAACTCAATCAGCAGGTCGACTATTACACGCATGTGCTCGGGCTCGGGATCGTCGAGCGGTCGGCGACACGCTGCGTGCTGGCCACCAAGGTCGGCCATGAATGCATCGTGCTGGAAGCCGGCGACACGGCCTTCCACACCGGCATCGCCCTGCAGGTCGCGCCCGGCACCGATCTCGGCGAATTGTCGAAGATGCTGACGAAAGAGGGCGTCGCCAACGAGCGCCGCACCGACATCACGCCCGGCGTCAAGGAGGCGATCGCCTTCAAGGACCCCAAGGGCACGCAGATGGAGGTCTACGCGGAATATGAATTCGCGCCCGACGACGGCATCCGCGAAGGCGTCATGCCGCTGAAACTCGGCCACGTCGCCTGGCGCGTGAACGACGTCGACAAGCTGACGCGCTTCTATTGCGAGATGCTCGGCTTCCGCGAGTCCGACTGGATCGGCGATCACTTCTCCTTTCTGCGCTGCGGCGTCGATCATCACACGATGAACTTCGCCCGCTACCCGGAAGAGCGGCTGCATCATTTCGCCTTCGAGGTGAAGGACGTTCCGGCGCTGCATCAGGCTTGCGACGAACTCACGCGCCATAAGGTGCAGCTGGTCTGGGGCCCGATCCGCCACGTCGTCGGCCACAATGTCGCCGCCTACCACCGCAATCCGGAAGACCATCGCATCGAGCTTTACGCCGAGATGGACCTGATGAAGGACGAAAAGCTCGGCTATTTCGAACCGCGCCCGTGGCACGAGGATCGCCCGCAGAAGCCGAAGCACTGGCCGAAGGACACCTGGCGCAGCCAGTGGGGTTTTGGATCGTTCGGCACCTTCCCGGGCTATCCGTGACGGCGCGTTCTGACAGCTGTTGGGAGGAGCCTGCCTAGATGAACATCGCCATCGTCGGAGGCGGCATCGCTGGCCTTTGCCTCGCGCTCAACCTGCATCGGCGCGGCATCGCCTGCACGGTCTACGAGCGCGTCGCGCAGGTGAAGGAGCTCGGCGTCGGCATCACGCTGCTGCCGCACGCCATGAAGGAATTTGCGGCGTTGGGCATCGAGCAGGAGCTCGAAGCCCAGGGCATCGAGAATCTGGAAAGCTGCTTCTACAACCGCTTCGGGCAGCTCATCTACAAGGAGCCGCGCGGGCGCTATGCCGGCTATGACCTGCCGGAAGTCGGCATCCATCGCGGGCGCCTGCACCTCACGCTCTACAAGGCGGCGGTGGAGCGGCTCGGCGCCGACCGCGTGATCTGCGACCACCGCTGCACCGGCTTCGCGCAGGACGCGACCGGCGTGGATATCCAGTTCGAGACGTCGAACGGCCCGCGCGCCGTCCGCGCCGATGCGCTGATCGCCTGCGACGGCATCAATTCGGCCGTGCGCAAGCAGCTCTATCCCGACGACAGGATCGCTTTCGCCGGCATCAACACCTGGCGCGGCGTGACACGGCGCAAGCCCATCCTGACCGGGCGTTCCTACATCCGCATCGGCTCGATCTACACGGGCAAGATCGTCATCTACCCGATCGTCAACGACATCGACGATCAGGGAAACCAGCTCATCAACTGGATGACGGAAATCCAGGGCGACAGCGCGCAGAAAAACGACTGGAACGAGAACGGCAAGATCGAAGACTTCTACGACATCTACAAGGACTGGACGTTCGACTGGCTCGACGTCGCGGCGCTCATCCGCGACTCCGACGTGGTGCTCGAATATCCGATGGTGGACAAAGACCCGCTTCAGCAATGGACCTTTGGCCGCGTGACGCTGGCGGGCGATGCGGCGCACCCCATGTATCCGCGCGGCTCGAACGGCTCGGCGCAGGGCGCCATCGACGCCCGCACGCTGGCCGATTGCCTGCAACGCGAGGCCAGTGTGGTCGAGGCGCTGAAGGCCTATGAGGCGGCGCGGCTGGCGACGACGTCCAGGGTCGTGCTGACCAACCGCTCGAACCCGCCCGACTTCATCAACATCAAGGTCGAGGAGCTGGTCGGCGACAAGCCATTCGATAATCTCGACGACTACATCACGCAGGACGAACTGCGCGCGCTGTCGGACAGTTACAAGAACGTGGCGGGGTTCGCGCTGACGAAGTGAGGGGGGCCGTCATTGCGAGCGAAGCGAAGCAATCCATCTAAATGGCAGTGTCAGATGGATTGCCGCGTCGCTTCGCTCCTCGCAATGACGAGGCACATCATCGAAACGCGTCGACCCCCACCCCCTAGCCCCTCCGCACAAGGGGGAGGGGAACACCATGCGTCGCTTGCAAAGGATCGGGGCCAAGCGCCGGGCGCCTTCTCCCTCCCCCTTGTGGGGAGGGCCGACTCGGCGCAGCCGAGCGGGGTGGGGGTCGTGAGGCCTTACCCTATCGCCATGACGAGTTCAGATGTCCGCGTACACATCATCGCCGCGCACTTCGACCTTGTAGGTCTTGAGCGGGATGGAGCAGGGGGCGCCGGTGGGGGCCCCGGTCTTTACGTCGAAGGTGCCGAAATGCATTGCGCATTCGATTTCGTCGCCCATCAGCGAGCCTTCGGACAGGCTCGAGAGGCCGTGCGTGCAGCGGTCTGCGGTCGCGTAGAAGGCGCCGTCGATGTTGTACACCGCCAAGCCAAGCTCGCCGTGCTCGACGCGGATGACGCTGCCGGGGGCGATGTCGGAGGTCTTGCAGAGAATGATTTCCGCCACGTTTGGTCCTCTCGTCGGGCTTTCGCCGGTCCTTTTACGGGGACCGGACGCCGGGGGCAAGGTATTAGCGGAATTCCCATCTTGTGAGATTGACACCCGGGTCGCTCCGACCGAAATATGCCTGAGGAAACGCCAAAGAGGTCATCATGTCCCGTTCATACGTCGTCGACGATCCGGAGAAGGGTGTCTTCCTTCTCGATCGCGAAGTCCACATGTCCGAGGAAGTCCTGCGCGAGGAAATGCGCAAGATTTTCGCCAAATGCTGGATCTACGTCGGCCACTCGTCTGAAGTGAAGAAACCCGGCGACTTCGTGACCCGCCGCGTCGCCGGACGCCCGGTCATTTTCGTGCGCAACCAGAAGGGCGCGGTCGACGTCCACTTCAACACCTGTCGTCATCGTGGCGCGCTCGTCTGCGCGGATCGCAACGGCAACGCCA
>JAQGKM010000199.1 GCA_028290125.1 Hyphomicrobiales bacterium
GGCTTTCAGACACATTGCTGCGAAACCGGGGGGATATTCGGCGTGGCAATCTGCGCGCAACAACACGGTGGCGCGCGCATCGGCCACCCTCGCCGCCAGATTGACGGCCGCTGCCTGAATGCGAGCAGGATTATGCACGAGCTTGATGTGCGGATCAGTTTGCGCCAGCCCGGTGACGACCTGCGTTGTCGCGTCACTGCTGCCGCCATCGACGACGAGGATCTCGAAGTCCATCTCGTTTCCGGAGGGGTATATGGACCGGATCGCGTCAGCGATGTGACGCTCTTCATTGAGCGCCGGCATGACGATGCTGACGAATGGTCGAACGGTCAAAAGAGGTCTCCGCGGCTGCTCATCCCGCGGCACCATGAAAGAGAGAAAAGCGAACGTCAAACCGCCTGAGGCGGAAAGGGCCTCGCCTGACGGCGAGGCCCGATGTGATCAGAGGAAATGATGTCCGTGATGATGCAGATGCGATGTTCCATCTTGCTGGAGCATGTCGTGCAGTTGCACGAGGTCTGCGATGTGATCGTCCAGATTGGAGAGCAGGGCGCTCACTTTGGCTTGCGCCGCAGCACCGGACGATGCCGCGTCGTTGTGGTTCCAATGGAACTGATCGAACGCATTCGTCAGCGCCTGAGCGTTGTCATGCGTGTGACCGCCATGACCACCACGATGCCCTCCGAACGAGCTGAAGTCGAAGTGATCGAAGGCCCACCCGGAATGCGAATGCGAATGGGACGTCGATCCGCTGTTCTGTACGGGATCCGCAGACGCGACTGGCGCGGCCGGCGTGTCGCTTCCATTTGAATCGTCGCCGGATGCGGTCTGGGGAGAGTCGGGCCCGGTTGCCGGAGCCGGATCCTGGGCGGGCGTATCGCTCCCGTTGGACCCGTCCGCCGATTGGGTCGGCTCGTCAGCGGGCGGCGTCTCGCCGGAGCCAATCGCCGGGGCAGGATCGGGCTGTTGCGTGCCGCCGTCAGCCGACTGGGTGGGCGCATCGCTCCCATTGGGTGCGTCGGCCGACTGGGTCGGCTCATCTGCGGGCGGCGCATCGCCGGAGCCGGTCGCCGGGGCAGGGTCCGGCTGTTGTGTGCCGCTGTCAGCCGTTTGCGTGGGCGGCGTCTCCGGCTGGTCTGACGAACCGGAGGACGGCACGGTCGGATCGGCAGATTGCGTCGGGTCCGGTTCGGTCGGGACCGTCACCGGGGGAGCCGAGCCTGTCGACCCGCCATTGGGATTTTCGGTATAGGCGTGGATGTAGTCGATCTTCAACGTCGCCGGGAAAGCGGTGCTCGCATCGGGATTGCCCGGCCAGTAACCGCCGACCGCAAGATCCGCGACCATGTAGGCAGGCTTGTTCATGTCGGACGGCGTGTCGGCCTGGAAAACCTGCTTGCCGTCGAAATACCAGGTGATCTTGTCGGCTTCCCAGTCGACGCCGTAATTGTGGAAACCCGCGGAGAGATCGGGGGTCGAAATGCCGGCGCCGTTCTGCGAGTGCGAGCCGTTCGCAGCCGTGTGCACGGTGGTGACATAAGTGTTCATGTCATTGCCGAGGTTTTCCATGACGTCGATTTCCGGCGGCCACGAATTATCCTCGGGCAGCAGCCAGAACGCGGGCCACAGGCCTTGGCCCGCAGGCAATTGCGCGCGCATTTCGAAATAGCCGTAGGTCTGCGAAAACGAGTGGAATGTGTTCACCTGGCCCGACGTGTAGTCGTAACCGTTGACGAGTTGCTTCTCGGCGTCGGTCGTCGGCTGAGCCGTGATGTTGAGCACGCCATCGGACACTGTCCACGGCTTGATCGACTGCGTGGGGGCGTACTGGCTGTTGATGTACCATTGCTGTTCGCCGTTCCCGCTCAGCGAAAAGCCCTTCAGGTTTCCCCATGAATCTCCGGTATTCCAAGTTCCGGACTGGCCGTTCCAGAGGCTGAGCGAATTGAATTCATCCGCGAAAGTCAGCGTGGCGGTATTTCCCAGATCGTTCGGATTGATGGCCATATCGGTTTGAACCCCGTTTCCATTCTTGGTTAACAAGGCTCCGATTTGGGTTGTCGTTTGTGTTTCTATCTGGGCAGGAACAAGCCGTTTCTGGACAGAATGTGGAAAAGCGGGCCGGCTGCGTGTATCCATTCGAGCTATAAAGATTGGCCATTTCCGCCATCTTTTCGCTACCGAGCAGGCGTTTGGCCGCAGAACTCAGTCGTGAGCCTTCGCAAGTCGCGAACCGTCGGCGAAACTTGCAACAGCGCCGGCCGCGAGAATGAACTGCAGAGGCAGCACGCCGAAGATCGGGTTTTCCGTCATCGACAGCATGGCCGCCCATACGAGGAAGATGAGCGGCCAGCACGCAATCCAGTTCCAGTGTCGCGTCGTGTAGAGCGCGGCGCGGATAATCTGCTGCAACATCGTCAGGACGAAGAGCGCGAGGCCGATCAGTCCGCAAGCAACGGCTACTTCCAGATAGACGTTGTGGAACATCCGGAGGTCTTGTTGCATCGTGAATTGCAGCATCGATGCAGTCGTCACGGGTGAATCCCAATAGGCCAGAAATCCCATGCCCAGGAAAGGTGCCTCGGGGATCGCCAGCATGCCGAAGTCCCACAGAATGCTGCGTCCTGTGAGCGTCGAATCCTTGCCGAGAATGCCCAGGACGGAATTGATGAAGTCGACCTGAACATTGGTCATGAGCGCCATCGCGAGCCCGGACAGCAAGGCCACACCAAAGCCCAGCGCTATGGCGGTGGCGGTCTGGCCCGACTGGAGGATGCGCGCGGTCGGGAACAGGGCGATCACCGCTGCAGTCAGCACGAGCGATGTTCCTGACGCGGAAAGCGCAAGCAGGACGAAGGCGAGCGCGACCGAAAAGGCCGAGAGCCACCGCCGCCATCCACTCAGGAACAGAACGCCGCCCGTGATGATCTGCAAGGTGGAGTTCATGCCAAGCAGGTTCTTGTGGAGATAGGCGCCGGGAAAGCCTTCAGGCCAGAAACCGCCGACCAGATAGACGTAGAGCGAGGCGAACTGGAGGATGAAATTGTAGAAGAAGACGATGATCAGAAGTCTCTTCAGCGGCCAGCCAGGAAAGAACGCCATCGCGACGAAGATCAGCAGCACGAACTGCAACGCGTGATAGGCCGTCGAAAACGGCGTCAGCGACCAGACGGAAGAGAGCAGGGCGAGCAGAGGAAGGGTGAAAAGAAGCTTGTTGCGATTGATCGTCGCCATGACGACGTCCGGGCGGCGCATCAGGATGGTGAAGGCGACAGCATCTGCCACGAGCCAGGCCGGAAAGTTCAGGTCCGGCATGACGCTGGTGCGCGTCACGCAGATGAGAAGCAACACGAGCAAACCGTCTATGACGTGCGGGCGAGCAAGTATGCTTGTCTCTTCGTTGCGCAGCGTCAGCGTGGCACTCATGGGGCCTCCTGGTGGAACTTAGTTTCAGGCGAACAGAAAATCCAATACGACGGAAACACGCAGGGCGTTAGCTGTTAGTATACATCAGCTCGCCGACCGCCGCTTTAATTAAAGCCAAGCTTCAGGGAAAGACAGCATGACGAAACGCAAGATCGATCGTCGGGTGTTTCTTGGTGCGACGGTGGCCGCGCCTGTCATTGTCGCCTCCGCACGACTGGCGGTTGGACAAGCGGCTTCCGGAAAGGAGATCGATCTGTCGGGGTACGATCTCGTGTTCGAGGATCACTTCGACACGCTGAACCTCAATCCCTCGCCCGGCACGGACAATATCTCTCCCACCGGGTGGGTGCCCGAGGCAAGCGACGGCCCCAACCCTTCGATCGAGGTGCAACGCTACATAGATCCGCGTGTCCCCGAGATGAAGGGCGTGACGCCCTTCTCGGTATCGAATTCCATCCTGTCGATCGAAGCGCGGCTGACTGCGCCCGAGGTCGCCGGACCTGCGGTCAACAATCGCAAAGTGACCTCGGGCCTGTTGATGACCAAGGGCTGGTTTCGCCAGCAATACGGGTATTTCGAAGCGCGCCTGAAAACGCCCAAGGGCGCCAGCGGCAATTGGCCGTGTTTCTGGCTGCTGTCGGATTCCGGCGCCTGGCCGCCGGAGATCGACATTCTCGAACAGGTCAACGCCAACACGACGCAAGCTGTCTTCACCATTCACGACGCCCCTTACCCGAAGGTGGGCAAGACGCAGGTCGGCGAAGCGATCCGCGTGCCCGATCTCGCAACCGACTTCCGCCGCATCGGCGTCGACTGGCAGCCGGACGGCATCCGCTACTACGTCGACGGGAAACAGGTCTGGGAGGTCCGGCCAATCAACGGAGTCGTGTCGATCGAAGTAACGAACGGTGGCTCAGGTTACACGGAGCCGCCGGCCGTGCGGGTCACCGGAGGCGGAGGGGTGAATTGCGCCTTGCGCGCCGAAGTTTCGGAGGGCCGCGTCTCGCGGGTGCTCATCGAAAATTCCGGCAGCGGCTTCACGTCCGAGCCGCGCATTGCGATCGAGGGCAAAGGCCGCAGCGCGGTGGCGCGCGCTGTCGTCGCGACAAATGATCCGCTCGTGCCGATCGATTTTCACACGCCGATGTACATCATCCTGAATTTCTCGCTCGGTGGTCCGGGTTCATGGACCGGCGAGACGGACCTGTCAGCGGCCGGTTTTCCGAGACGGTTCGAAATCGATTATGTGCGCGCCTATCGCAAGAAGGTGGCGGCGCCGGCCATCGTGCAGGGCGAGCAGGACGAGACACGCGCACTCACGCGTCGTCTCGAAGCGCTTGGTGCGCCGATGCCGGGCCCGCAGGTCTCGCGCACCAACGATCTCATTCGTGCGCTGAAGTCCTGGAAGTTGCGGCATGACACGAAGCCCTATGGCGTGGGCCAGACGGAGTGGGACACGTCCGCGCTGTCGTTGTGGCAGGCCATGGACGCGCTGTATGTCCTGGCGACACACGACGGAAAGGCGGCTCTGGTGAACTGGGTCAAGCCTGACGGTCCGCTTGCCGAACCGGTCGGCGGGCCGAGGTTCAGGGCAGGGCAGGGATACACCTTCACGGGAAAGCCGTCGGAATATCTCGAGACGCATCTCAAGCTCGGCGAGGCGACGCAGTTCAGGCAGCGCGACAACCACCTTGGTGTCCTGCTGTCGGGTCAGCTCGCAAATGACGACATGGCGTCGCCACTGGGTGTGCGCGGCTCCAGTCTCCTGATGTCGCGCGGCGCGCTTCTTTATCAACTGGCGTCTGCTCCGCCGGCGCGCGGGCTCAAGATCAGGCCTGTCTCGGAAGGACATGTCGTTGCCGCCCGCGGCCCGTTCAATCTCGCGGTGCTGTACCACGAGGGCGCGGTCTGGCAGGTGGGAGCCGTCTATGGTGACCAGGCAATTGCCAACGGCGAGACGATGAAGATCGGCGCCAACGCACCTGCGGCGGCCAGCATTTCGGCGACCATCAGCGCAGCTCACTGGGGCCGACGCTTGATGCCCGACGAGGTCAGCAAGCTAAAGGAGTTGCTGCGGGACTACCTTGTTGTCTGAGGCGCGCGACAGGCGCGACGCCACGATCGCACAGGCGGCGAGCACGAAGAGCCAGGACATGCGCGTTTCGTAGCGTGCGAATGGCCCCGAAAATGCGCCGCAGATGACGACGTTCGCCGCACATGCGAGCCACAGGCTTGTGACGGCCGCGCGCACAGGCGTCGAGGCGAACAGAAGACCAACGAGGCCAACGAGAATGGAAACGGCAGCTGCCACGCCGGTGATGACGCCGAGCATCCTGATCGGCAGGCGAGGCGCACAGAGTCCCGGGTCCGTGATGCAGGCCTGCGTTCCAGGAGCGTATGTCGCCAGCGTGCGGAATGCAGGATCGTAGTAGACGGCGCTGGTATCGGTAACATCGTTCACCCGCGTGCTGATGGCGAGCTTGCCGATGTTCGTGATGGCGGCGTGTGCCGAACCGACCGGATCGTACGCAAGGGCGCCCAGGACAAAACGCATTTCGTCACGTGCGAGCCGGATGCGCCCGTCGGCATTGGCTGTCGCGAATACGCCTTCGGGCGTGTTCTTGTCCCACAGGAAAACCTGAGAATCCGTCAGCGCAAGGCTTCGGAATTTGCAGAGTTCGAATGCGTTCTCATCCTTGCGGCAGGCGTCCGCAAGAAAGCTTCGGCCGGGACCGTCTTCGAGAATGCGTGCGGTCAGGAACGGAGGACGATGAATCTCCTCACCCTGCGCGGCCTTTGCGGTGATGCCGTAGACGAGAGTGCCGAGCGGGCCGAGTGCGGCAACCAGGATCAAGGCGGCGAAGCGCATCGCCATCACGCGAGGCGCGCCGACGCGGTACATCGCGCCGATGAGCGTGGCGCCAATTGCCGCCGCCACGATGATCACGGAATGCGTCGAGTGGACGAGAGCGGAAAAGCCCGTGATGGCGACCAGAAACGTCGTCTCGAGCCACGTCGATCTGCTTCTGAGCACGAGTGCTGTTGCCGCGATGGCACCAAGCGCGGCAAAAATGTCCGGCATCATGAAGCTGACGAAGATCGGAGCAGTGCTGACCGCGCTGAGCGCCGCCAAAGTCGCGAGGTAGCCCGCACCGCCGATGCGCAGCGCGCGATAGAAAAGTTCGATGGTTGCCGCCGTGAGCAGCGCCTGCAGACACGTGACAAGCCACATCCCGCCCAGACTGGCGGTGACATAGATGTAAACGGAGAAGTAGGGCGAGCGCGCGCCGGCGCTCGCGAGCGCGCGGCGCGCCCGCTCCTTGACGTCGTCGGGCAAGGCGACATTGCTGGCTGTCGGTTCGACCACCGCCTTGCTCTTGGCGCCGAGACCGGTTTGCGCGATAGCAGCTTCGCCCAGCGACATGTAGGCGCGCGTGTCGGCGAACATGGTCGGCATGCCATTCAACATAGGCATGACGAGCAACATGAGTGCGCCCAGCACGATGCGGGCGAGCCTCCACGGATAGTTTGAACGCATCAATGAAATCCGCTTTCCAAGACTGATGGTCTGAGTCGATACGTTAACGCGTGACTCGT
Organism: Hyphomicrobiales bacterium; assembly: GCA_028290125.1. Classification (GTDB taxonomy): domain Bacteria; phylum Pseudomonadota; class Alphaproteobacteria; order Rhizobiales; family Beijerinckiaceae; genus Terripilifer. The sequence goes on from JAQGKM010000199.1 coordinate 7,024, forward strand.
ATAATCCTACACTCGTTGCTACACTGGCAAGGCAGGTCTGCCGCACCGCGATGACCGCTGCCTGGCTCGTTGAGGATTAAAGGCGTCTCCGGTCCAATGCTCATTTCAGCGCTCGAACACAAAGACATTCTGCAAGCTGCATTGATCTTTCGGTCCAATGAGGCGCGTCCGTGATGACTTGTTGCGTGCGTTACGTTTCATCCCGGGTCGGCGCATGAGCGATCGAACACGGGCCCGCGCGGAAGTCTCCACATTCCTCCGCTTTTGCGTCGTCGGCGGCTTGGGCTTCCTTGTCGATGCAGGCGTTCTCGCAGGTCTGTCGCACGCTACGCAGATGGGCCCTGTGGTGGCGCGTTGCATATCTGCCCCGGTGGCGATCGTCGCCACATTCATACTGAACCGAATGTGGGCGTTCGGCGCAGCGCGCGAAACCCCACTGGTGGAAGCTTTTCTGGCCTATTGCGCCATCCAGGGCATCGGCTTTTTCATCAATTTCATCCTCTATACAGGATTTGTCTCCTTGCCTCTTGGCGTGGTCAGCCAACCAGTGGTGGCGCTGGCCCTCGCATCATGCATCGCCCTTGCGTTCAATTTTCTGGGGCTTCGCTTTTTCGCCTTCAAGCCGCGCAAGGGTTGAGACGCAAGCAACCGCAAGCCAATGTCATTCCCGCGCACGTCCCGGAGAAGATTCGCTCTGCCGGACAATCAACTTCGTGGTGCTCGAGCGTGCGCTGAACCGTTGCTGATCAGATCCTGAGCCGTGACTTGCGGACGTTCGTCCCGGTTTCGACAGGTTCGCTGATGTAGTGGTTGTTGGTGTACGCCGAGCCTTTGCTCGCGGCGATGACATTTGGATGAGCCTTGTTGAGGATGACGCCGAAGACCTTTCCGGGTTCGACGTGGCAGGCCTCAATGCAGGAAACGAAGGCTTCAGCCGACGTCGATTCCCATTCGACGATGACGATGATCGCGTCGAGGAGCGGCGCGACGGTCCGTGCTTCGGCGACGAGCCCTGCGGGCGGCAGGTCGACGATGACCTTCGCGTAGCCGGGGCCGACTTCGTTCAGCATGGCCTCGAAGCCGCCCTGTTCGAACCATGCCGACCCGGCCTGCATGTGCGGGACCACGCCAAGGAAATGGAGTCCCGGGCAGCCGCCGACCGTCTCGATGTGGGCCTCGCCTTCGTGATCTGTCACCGCAGTCGGCGAGAGTGCATGCGTGAGCTGCGGATTGCGCGTGTCGGCGTCGATCAGAAGAGTCGGACTGGACGCGGCGAAGAGTTGGGCCAGGTTCGCGGCGATCGTGCTCTTGCCTTCTCCGGAAAACGCGGACGTCACGCCGATATACCGCATCGGCCTTTGGCGTTCGGCGATGCTGATTTCCGCGCGCACGACGCGGAGGCTCTCGGCGAATTGCGAGCGGGGCGCCGTCGTCACTGTCCGCACGACCTGCGTCACGTCGCGGGAAATCACGCGCGGCAGCCGCGGCAGCGTCGCGAGGCAGCGGAAACCATAGCGCGCAATCTGTGCGGGGCTGCGGATCGCATGATCCAGACTCCACCTGATGAAGGCGATGCCCGTGCCGAGGCCCAGACCCATGACGAGCGCCAGACCCATGATGACGATGCTGCGCGGCTGGCTGGGAGACAGCGGCGGGTAGGCGTCGGTGATCACGCGGGCCTGCGTGATCGGGAACGTCTGCTGCTGTATGGAATCCGTGTAGCGGCGAAGGAAGGCAGAATAAAGCGCATCGTAAGCCTCCGCAGTACGGTCAAGCTCACGCGACTTCGGCCAGGTGTCGGCGTTGTTGCCGTTCTGTGTCTTGAAGTCCTGCGCGGCACGTGAGGCCTCTTCGGACCGCTGGCGCAACTCGTTCACGCGATCCTGCAGCCAGACCGAAGCCCGCTTCCAGATTTCGGCTTTCGAATCGATCTCGTCCTGAACGAACGTTTGCGAAAACGCGTTCGCGGCGGCCGCAGCGGCCTTCGGATTGGTGGCGGTGTAGGAAATCTCGAGCACATAAGAGGTGCCGACACGCCGCACGCTGAGGCCGGACATCAGCTTTTCCAGCGCAAATCTGTGCGGATCCGATTCGCTGAACGAGGGCGTGAAAATGCTCAGGATGCGACGCGGTACTGACAGGACCGTCCCGACGAGCTCTTCCATGAAGCTTGCCTTGGGGCCGGGAGCGAGGATGCCGTTGTCGTCTTTCCGAAGGGATGCGAGCACGAGGCTTCCGACCCGGTCCGAGACGAGCACCTGAACCGAGCTTTCCACTTCAGGAATGCCGAGGCTGGTCGATCCGCCCGATGCTCCGCCTTCCAGCGCGCTGATGGGGTTGCGCGGGGTATCGATCAGGAGCCGCGCCGACGCGGTGTACTGACGCGTGGCTGTCGCAACGTAAAGAAGCGCAATGAGAAAGATGACACCGGTGACGATCGCGATCATCCGTCCGTACTTGCGGACGATGACACGCACCTCCTGCACCGACCAGCGCACTTCGTGATCGTTTCCGCCAGACGGTGAAGCGCCGCCATAGCCTCGCGATGAATAAGGGTTGTCATACATGTCGGATAACCAGTCGCCTGATGGTGCGCATTCGCGAGTTATCTCATTTCAGTCGAACAAAATCCAATCGCGGGTTCGCGATCCGAAGGTGTGGTCAACATAAAACACGCGAATTCACTCAATTTGACTCAAGTTACGCCTTCTTCAACGCAAGGAACATGCCGAGTTTCGCCCGCGCCAGCTCGCGCGTGATGTAGGCCGCGGTCCCGGGCGACCTTAGGAATATTTGCAACGCATGTAAGTATTTTCGCGCGGTTTTGGCGTCCAGCAAGCGACGGTAGGCGAGCCGGTACCCGGTGTCGCGCAGATGTTCCTTGAGAACCGCGCGGTCAGACGGCGACAAGGCGAAGCTCAGCAGATGCCTGTCGAAATCATACAAGGCCTGGAGATCTTCCGTCTTGTGCTTGGCGCTAAGCGAGTCCGAGCGCAACAGGGAAACGTAGCCGCACGGGCCCATGATCCTGAACACGGCGCCGCGCTGCAGCGCCTCGGCATAGAGTGCGAAATCCTCTCCGAGGCGGAGCTCTTCCCGGTAGAGAATCTGTTGGTCGAGTATGAATTTCCGGGAGATCAACGGCTTGAGAAATCCCATCTCGGCGCGCACGCGTCCGCGGTCGGTGATGTTGGAGCGCACGAAGGTCTCGAAGTCGATCGGACGCGGGGGACCGTCATGTCCATCGAATATGTTGCGGTGATGCAGGTCGCCGTCGAGGCTGGTGCAATACAGCAGGTCGTCGGCCAGGAAGTCGCATCCGTCGAAGCGGTCGAGCATCAATCGAATGCGCCCGGGCAGCAGGAAGTCGTCGGCGTCCAGAATGCCGACCAGATCGGCCTGGCTGGCGCGGATCGCCATGTTGCGCGCAGCGGCTGGTCCGAGCGCCTTTACATTCCGCAGGATACGGACGCGCGAGTCTCCATTGGCGGTCCGCCGCGCGATCGCGCTCGTCTCGTCCATCGAGCCATCATCGACGATGATGATCTCCGTCACCTCTGGCTGGTCCATCGCCGAGGTGAGCGCGCGTGAAATGGTCTCGGCCGCGTCCTTGGCGGCGATAATCATCCCAACAGAACGTGTGTGGATGACGGTCATACTGTGCACACTCCAACGATCCGCATTCAGTTAATCGACATTTGTGACCATGGGGAGGGAGAGCACGTCTACGCTTGTGTCACTTCCCGATATTGCGCACAGTCTGCATGGTGTCAGCATAAAATGGAATGTTCAATTGAGAATTGCTTATCTCGTGCCTAACCTCGGTGACGCGGCGGCAAGACGCCGTTTTTCCATGTTCACCATCGGCGGCGCCAAGGTCTCAGTTGCTGGCTTTATTCGCCAGGGGCAAGCGTCTCCAACGTACGACGGCGTCGATCCGGTCTGTCTCGGCGTGAGCTTCGATGCGCGGATGATTCAGCGCGCGAAACTCGTTGCAATGGCATCGCTCAAGCTGGAGCAGATTCAAAGCTTGCTCGAAACTTCTGACGTTATTGTGGCTAGAAATCTCGAGATGCTCGCTCTCGCGGTCCTGGCGCGCCGGCGGTTCAGACTGGCGATCCCGATCGTTTACGAGTGTCTCGACATTCACAGGCTGATGCTGTCCCGTTCCGTGACAGGACGCGTCCTGCGAGCCATCGAGGGATGGCTTCTGCGGCAAACGAGCGCCCTGATCGTGAGTTCCCCGGCATTCGTTCGAAACTACTTCCAGGTTCATCACACTACCGCGATGCACCATCTCCTCGTCGAGAACCGGTTGTTGGACATCGACGATGCCGGCGATCGCGAGCGTCAGCCGCAGCGATCGTCAGGTCCGCCTTGGCGAATTGGTTGGTTCGGCATCATCCGGTGCCGGAAAAGCCTCGACTTCCTGCTCAATCTTGCGCGGAAAAGGCCCGACCTCATCGAGGTCGAAATTCGCGGACGTCCGTTCCTCGAGGCGATCCCGGACATCGAAAAGTCCCTGGCCGGGAGCACGAACGTCGTGTTCCGTGGCCCGTATGCGCCAGCAGACCTCCCGGCACTTTACGCGGACGTCCACTTCACCTGGGCTATCGATTTTTACGAGGAGGGCCAGAACTCCGAATGGCTCTTGCCGAACCGCCTTTACGAGGGATGCTCGTTCGGTTCGGTGCCCATCGCGATGAAGCAGGTCGAGACAGGGCATTGGCTCGCGGAGCGCGGATTGGGTGTCTTGCTCGACACGCTCGACGACCTCGCGCCCGCCTTGTCGTCCATGACCCCGACCCGTTACGAAGCGTTGAAAGAGGATGTCGGCGCCACGCCGCGGTCCGCTTTCGTTGCGTCACGGCAGGACTGTGTCGACATCGTCGCGCAACTGGCGACGCTGGTTCATCGACACCCGGCCGGTCCGACTCCAGTCGCCTGAAGCCGCTGCTAACGGTCCGAAATCGACAGGTAGGCGTTCAGATAAGCTTCCGCAGAGGACTTCATGTTGAGCTCGCGGCCGACATAGCTGCGCGGCAGGAAGTCGGGCAGCCGCGACCAGAATTGATCGAAGCGTTGCTCGAACTCGCCGATGCGGAACGTCATTCCGCACTCATCCGAAAAATACGGAACTGAGCTGACCTGCAGACCGGGCTTCGCATAGGGCGCGAGCCACGGGTCGATCAGACGACCCTCGTCCCATGCGAGCACCGGCACATTGGCGGCCATGGCTTCCTGATAGGCGAGACCCTGTGTCTCGTGCTCGCAGACGAAGATCAGCGAGCGGGATCTTTTCAGCGCTGCGGAGAACTCGAATTGTGCATGCTCGCCGTAGCGCAGGATTTCGTAACTGCGGCCTTTCCGTTTCAGGTCGTCGAGCATCGGCTGCAGCAGCCGGGATGTCATATCTTCTCGGTCCCAGCGTATCTTGTCGTAGATGAGGCAGTCGGTCGTCTTGGGCTCGCGCGACGCGTCGGGCCAGGCTTGCGTGTCGATGCCGGCGTACCAACTCAACAGCTTGTCTCCGCAGAACGGCCGGTAAAGATCGCAGAACCATTCCGATGGCTGGATCAGGATACGGTACTGATCGTTTTGCGCGAGGCTTCTGGACTCTTCCGGCATCCCGAAATCGCCGGGTCCGAAGATGATCGGATTTGAGCGAGGCGCCTTGCCGAGGACGGTCGGATAGCCGGCAAGCCCGACCGGATAATGTGGGTAACGCTCCGCCATGCGATAATCATTGACGCGAACGTCGCAGCCGATCTTCTCGAGGCTTCCGCGCAAGGCGACAAAGGCCGTGTAGAAGCCGGTGCGGACCTGCTTGCGGCGCAGGGTGCGATACAGGAAGCGCGCAAGCCGGCGAGCCTGCGCATAGGCCTGGCCGGCGAATCCCTTGCGAAGCTGCCATTCGAAGCCGTCGTAAAAAAGTAGCACGAGCGGGCCCTTGGACGTCACGATCGCGCGCTGCGCGAGCGAGGCGTCGATCGGATCAATAGAGTTCAAGGTCACGCGCTCCCATGATGTTGCTGAGCGAACCGACGTGCAGCGCGCCGCGAACGAGCGAGCGGCGCCACCGGGCAGGGAAGGGGATCGTCACCGCCGAGACCATCAGGCAATAGCCGACCTTTCCCAGCGCCTTGATCAGCAGCGCCGGGCGGCCTTCGCCATTCGATCGCAGCACCTGCGCATGCGTCTGGCCATTGCGGAAGGACCGCTTCAGCAACCAGCGCATACTGATCCGTGCGGGATCGACGGGTTCGTCGATGACGGCTTTTTCGGCGAAGACAAAACGTGCGCCGCGCTTCCAGAGGGAGTGGAAGAACACTGTGTCTTCGCCGCCGGTGCGGCCCCGCCGCGGATCGAAGCGCAGGTCGCCGATCGCGTCCCGTCGGATCAAAGCATTGCAGGTGTAGCCGGTGACGATCGACCGGTCCGACAGAATGGTCGGCGCCGTGGAGTGGAGGTCGGCGACGCTCGCCCATGCCGGAGCGCCGGCAGGATATTGCGCGTGCACCGGGCCAAGAATGATGTCGGCTTTCGTCTCGACAGCCGTGTCGATCAGCGACGCCAGCCATTCGGGAGTCGGCGTGAGGTCATCGTCGAGAAACGCGAGGTAGGGAGCGCTGGCGGCCTCGAGGCAGGCGTTCCGGGCCGTGGAGATGTTGCGGGCAGGGGCGTGGAGATAGAGCAGGTCGACCTTGGCTTCCGCAGCGGCGGCCTCGACGACCTCGCGCGCGGATGGCGTGTCGTCGTTGTCAGCAACGATCAGGCGAACGTCTGCTCCGACGCTCGCCTGTGCGCCGATCGCCGCAATCGTCCGCGCGACCGACGGTCGGCGGAAGGTGCAAAGGCAAATATCGACGCGCGCGGGACGATCTGAAACGTTCACAGTCGGCATCCGATGATGGTACCTTCATTGGCAACGGCGAACAACTCGGCCTCCATGTCTCAGCAGGTGCACTTGATTTGACAGACGTCAGCATTGTCATCGCGGCGTGGAACGCCGCTGCGTTCCTGCGAGACTCGATCGCCTCGGCACTTGCTCAGGACAGCGTCTCGCTCGAAGTCATCGTTTGCGACGACGCCTCGACCGACGACACGGCTGATGTCGTGCGGGCGTTTTCGGATCCGCGCGTGCGCTACCTTCGCGCCGAGCGAAATGGCGGTCCATCCAGCGCCCGCAACATGGGCCTCGGCGTCGCCGCGGGTGAGTGGATACTCGTCCTCGACGCCGACGATGAGATGGCGCCTTCGCGTGCGCGACGCCTGATCGACATCGGCCGCGCCAACCAGGCGGATATCGTCGCCGACAATTTTCTCATCCGTGGGGAAAACAGCGCGCCCGAGCGCCTGCACATCGCCGAGGCTCTCGACGGAAGCTTCGAGTCGATCGACCTGACGTTCTACGCGGACGCCAACCAGATGTTCGGGACGACGCCGTCGTACGGATATTTGAAGCCCATCTTTCGGCGCGTCTTCCTCGATGAGCATGGCTTGCGATACCCCGAGTCGATGCGGATCGGCGAAGACTTCGCCCTTGTTTGCGAAATTCTGGCGCGGGGCGGGCGCTACCTCCGGGCCCGGTCGGCCGACTATGTCTACAAGACGCATACCGGATCGATTTCGCATCGTCTGAAACGCAGCGATCTCGCAAGCATGATCGCTTTTGACCGCACGTTCACGGCAGCCCACGCGGCGAGACTGACTGCGTCGGAGACGCAGGCCTTCGATGGACATCTGTCGGCATTGCTCACCGCGGATGCGTTCACGGCCATGCTCGACGGGATCAAGCAGAAGCGCGTCGGCGACGTGCTTGCCGCCGCCATTTCCAGGCCACAGGCCCTGAAGCTGATGTCCATGCCGGTGAGGGCGAGGCTCGCTCGCCTGAAAGCGAGCCTCACGAGCTGAGGGCTCAGGCCGACAGACGCTGACTTTTCGCCGCGTCGGCATCGGCAATCTCCGGCATCGGCGGAAACGCAAATGTCTGCTTTGTCGTGATGCCCGCGATCGTCAGAAGCGTCGGCGCGATTTCGCGAAGCGAAATCTTGCGCTGCACGCTTACATGCGCGTGGTCCGGACGGCGGATCCAGAAAATCCCGTCCGGATGGTGGCCGCCGCTCTTGATCGTATCGACAGGGTAGAACAGCGTGTGGAACGGCACAGGCTTGTTGGAGTGGGGCGTTACGATCACGGCCGTCTCGCCCGGTTCGCGGATGATGCCGCAACCCGCGAAGATCTGCTTGCCGTCGCGGCGCATGTCCATCACGGCCTCGCCATTCAACGTGAGCTTGCGCAGCTTGTCCTCGGCGGTGGCGGCCTCTTCCTCGCTGTCGAAGAACAGGTGGAATTGTTCGGCCATGACCGGCGCGAACTGGAAGTTGCCCTGGAAACCGGCGTAGCGAAGCAGGACCGTGGCGTCGCGCACCTTGTAGACCTGCTTGCCGCCGGTCTGGTCGTAATGCGTGAGCGGCTGCTGACCCAGCGCCGTGCACAGCACGATCGTCGTGTCCGGCCCGGCCATGTCGATACATTCGCCGACGATCCGATCCATCCGCTTGTAGCCGAACAGGATCGCATCCGACGCCTTGCTTTCGCTGGCGCTCTTGAGCTCGAAGGCGGACGGGTCCATCTCGCGCCAGTAATAATGCTGGAAATGGGCGGTGCTGTTGAGGAAGATCGTCGAGAAAGCTGGCTGCAGGCGCTTCCACTCGCTGCGGAAGACGTCCCACAGAAGCCGGTCGAGGATCACGGCGCGGCGCCACTTCGGCATGCCGGTCGTCTCCGACGCGAGCTGGGTCACAGCGTCCATGACCGTCTTCAGCGACAGACCATGGCGGAGCAGGAACGCAGCCGTTTTCGCATAATCCGACTTCGTCAGGGGCGGGCGCTCGGACGTGTATTCCTGCACATAGGTGCGCACGAAATGGTAGAAATCGTCATACAGCTCGGCCGGCTGCGGACGGAGATTGACGGCCCATGGGTCGGGCACAAGGTTGATCAGGTCGGAGCGCGTGGTCTGGATGGCAGCGTTCATGCTGCCGCAAACGAGGACCCGTTCGCCCTGGTCGGCGACTATGTCCCATATGCGCGGCGCGCGGAATTCCTCGCCGTCGCCGAGATCGTAGACACCATGCTCGGCGAACGACAGGCCGGTATGAACCGTGACCCATTGAATCCAGGGCTCGAGCGCTGGCGGATCCTCTTCGGCGTCCGTGATCGCGACGATGGATTCAGAGCGCAAGCGCGCAAAATTCGGCAGGTGACCGGCGGCAATGAAGCGATCCATCAGGGCCGGCGTGAGTTCATTGAACTCAAGAACAATTACACGCGAAGCCATATCATCCTCACCAGGTCCACCAATGCGCAATTTCAATTATACCTCAGCCGGGGTTTCCGGTTAAGGGTACAATCGCATTGCAATATACGATACAATGCCGCATCTGCCTTTTTGGTTGATATTTCATTCCAGACTAAAGCTTAGCTATAATGCCGAGCCTACTTGTTGCACATTAACTCCAAAGCTAATTGACGCGCCTGGCGCGCTGTCCGCGACGTGGTTGAAATGGTAATGTCATCCCTCAATGCCAGTCTGACTTCCTCGAGGCTTGATCGGAGCCAATCAGTGCTTGAACAGAACGTCATAGCAAAGGCGCTGCCCGAGCATCTTCGCGTAGCGGTGCTCGTTCCCTGCTACAACGAAGCGTTGACGATCGGGAACGTCGTCCTGGCCTTTCGGCAGGCGCTCCCGAACGCCTCGATCCACGTCTATGACAACGCCTCGAGCGACAATACGGCGGAAGTGGCCGCCGCTGCAGGCGCGATCGTCCACCATGAGTCCCGGCGCGGCAAAGGCAATGTCGTTCGCCGGATGTTCGGCGACATCGATGCCGATGTTTTCGTGATGGTCGACGGCGACGACACCTATGAAGCGGCCAAGGCGCCGCTGATGGTGCAGAAGCTCGTGATGGAGAACCTCGATTTCGTCAACGGCTCTCGCCATACGACGATCGAGGAGGCCTACCGTCCCGGGCACCGCTTCGGCAACTGGCTCCTGACCAATCTCGTGACATCGATCTTCGGTCGGCACTTCACCGACATGCTGTCCGGCTACAAGGTGTTGTCGCGCCGCTTCGTGAAAAGTTTTCCGGCGATGTCGACCGGGTTCGAAACCGAAACCGAGATCGCCGTGCACGCGCTCGAGCTCCGGATGCCTTCGGCCGAGGTCGAAACAGAGTACAAGGACCGCCCGCCGGGATCCACGAGCAAGCTGCGCACCTACAGCGATGGCTATCGCATTCTCATGCTGATCTTGCGTCTCGTGAAGGACGAACGACCTTTCCAGTTTTTTGGCTTTGTCGGCTTCCTGGCCATGGTGGCGGGCTTTGTTCTCAGCATTCCGGTGATCATTACCTACATTGAAACGGGTCTTGTGCCGCGTATGCCGACCGCTGTCCTCAGCCTCGGGCTCGTGCTGCTCGGCGTCCTGTGTTTCTTCTCGGGCCTCATCCTCGACATGACGACACGCACGCGGCGTGAGATGAAGCGACTCGTGTATCTCGCGACGTCGCCGAGAGCGTGATCGCCCTTTTCCTCGACTGAATGGCGACGGAGCAGGGCGTGTAGCCTCGTTGCCTCATGCAGCCGCCATGCTCCGGCGCCGGGCTAATTCTGCAATCGGCTTTCTTTCAATCTGGTACAAGTTCCGGCCGGTCACGGTACGCAAGCGCAGATGGCTCGCAGGGGCAGCGGAAGGAATGAAGATTAGATGAGTTTCCGCAGCACTGCGATCAATGGCGTGGCCTGGCAACTTTCTGCGCAGGCCGTGCGGGTCATTTTTCAGTTTGCGACAACGGTCATTCTGGCGCGGCTTTTGACACCGGATGACTTCGGCGTTTTCGCAATGGCCATGCCGGTGATCGGCCTCGCCGGCTTGCTGCAGGATTTCGGGTTGCACGACGTGGTCGTGCAGAAAGAGACGATCAGCTCGGACGAAGTGAACGCGATCTTCTGGGCCAACCTTGGCATCACCGCGATCGTCGCGCTGCTGCTGTTGGCCGCCAGTCCCTTCGTCGCTGACTTTTACGGCGAGCAGCGGTTGACGCCGATGCTGGCCGCCTGGAGCGGCATCTTGTTGCTGGGTGCGCTCAGCTTCGGTCAGTATTCGATGCTGGCGCGTGCGTTCCGCTTCAAGACCCTTGCGAAGATCGACATCACATGCGCGGTCGTCTCGTTCGTGACGGTGCTGGTCAGCGCCTGGTTCCTTCGGTCGTACTGGGCGCTCTGGCTCGCTGGCCTGACGTCGGTCGCCTGCTTCGTCACACTGACATATGTCACAGGTGTCTGGCGTCCGACGCGTCCCAGGAGAGACATCAACCTGCGTGGCAGCTTTCACTTCGGCGGCAACATCATTCTCCACAATGCGGCCAATTATGCGAGCCGCAACATCGACAACATCCTCGTCGGCAAGAACTTTGGCGGCACGGTTCTCGGGTACTACGACCGTGCCTACAAGCTGTTGCTGTATCCGATCGAGAACCTCGCGAATCCGATTGCGCGCGTCATGGTTCCGGTCCTGAGCCGGCTGCAGAAAGATGAACCCGGCCTTCGGCGAGCCTTTCTCCAAGCCTATGGGATCACCAACCTCGTTGCGATCCCGGGGCTCGCCTTCGCCATCGGGTGTGCGAGCGAGATCATCGCCATCATGCTGGGTGAGAAGTGGATGGAGGTCGCGAGGATTTTCCAGTTTCTGGGCATCGCCGGCGTGGCGCAACCACTCATCAACAGCGCGTCGTGGCTCTTCATTTCTCAGAACCGTACCAAAGCTCTCATGTATCTGAGCGTGTCGAGTTCGGTCGTCATCGTGATCGGCTTTTTCATCGGATTGAGGTGGGGAGCCGTCGGTGTGGCTGCGGGCTATGCGGCTGCGGAAATCTTGTACCGCGCGCCGCTGACATGTTACCTGGCCGGCCGCATCAACGGCGCCGTGCGTGTGTCGGACCTTGTCGCGTCGCTCGTCCCCCTGTTCGTCGCGGCGGCCGCCACGGTTCTCTCGATTCACTACCTCAGAGAAGCGGGCCTGCAGGGCCTGAGCCTGATCTTCGTCTCGCTCATCGTCGCTTATGTCGAGGCGTTTCTGGCGCTTTCGCTTCTCCCCTCGGGGCGTGAGCAGATCCGTGCGACGTTGCGCATGGCCCGCTCGGGGTGGATGACCATCAGTGGTTTTGTGACGCGCAAAAAGAGCGGGCAGATCCCGACAGGATGAGACCTGACTGAATGACCGACCATATCGCCGTCGTGATCCCGTATTTCCAACGGCTACCGGGCTTGCTGCGGCGGGCGGTCGCGTCGGTCGCCAATCAGGATCTGACCGGCGACGTAGAGATCGAGGTCCTGATCGTCGATGATGGATCGCCGATTCCTGCAAGGGAGGACCTGGCTGATCTTCCGCATCCCGCACATGTGCGCTTCAAAGTCATCGAGCAGGCAAACCGCGGCATCTCGCGGGCGAGGAACGCCGGTCTGCAGGCCGTCGCCGGGGACGTTCAGTTTGTCGCGTTTCTGGACTCAGACGACGTGTGGCATCCCGGTCATCTTGCACGCGCGTTGCAAGCGCTCGGCGGAAGCGGGGACTTCTATTTCTGCGACAATGGCGACGGGGACCAGACGACGTTTTCGGAGAAGGCCTACTTCTCGACGAAGCGCTATCTGACGGAGGCCAGACTGGTCGATTCGGAGGAGCAGATCTTTCAGCTCGATCGCGATCACGCGGTGTCGGCATTCACACGCGAATACCTGGCGCAAACGTCCACCATCGTTCTCCGCAAACAGGCTTTCGGTGATCTTCGCTTCGATCTCGATCTGAAGTGGAGCGGTGAAGATTGGCTCTTCTGGATCACCTGCCTGACGCGGACGCCCCACGTCTTTTTCAGCACACGCCTCGGTGGCGCATGCGGGCGAGGCGTCAGCATCAACGGGTCCGCTTACGACTGGAATTCCTCGAAGGCGATCACACGCATTCTCGGCGAGGCGCTTTTCTTCAGAAAGCTGTCGCGTCTGCCGGGACTGAACGAAGGCGATGTCGCGCATGCTGAAGCCGAACGCCGCAATCGGCTCGGGCTTTTCATGCATTTGCTGTTGAGAAACTTTGGCCGTCACCCGAAGGTGAACGCGATGGCGTTGCAAACACTGGTGGCGAGCGATCCCGTCGCGCCGATCACGGCGCTGAAGGCGTTCGTCTTGCGACTGAAACGACAAAAAAGCGCTGCGCCGCAATAAGATCGGCCTGTCCCAGCTATTCCTGAAGCGAGACAAACTTCCCCGTGAGCCTCGCAATCGTCACGCGAAGGACGGATCGCGGAAACCAATGGTCGAAAGTTGGGTCGTCGTGGCGTAGCTGCGACAGTGCGGCAGCGCCCTTGCCCTTCCGCTTGAGAATTGCGCGCAGGCACAGGAAGGAAAACTGATCGCGCAGGCGCCGAAGCTTGTCGCGAATGAAGTCGGCCTGATCGCCCGACACAGACAATTCCTTCTCGAAGGTCGAGAAGCACCGGATCCTGTCGGCCACGCGTCTCAGCGCGCCAGGCGAATCCCACGACAGCTGCGAAAAATAGATGTTCACACCCGTTTCGCAGACGACATTCAGGTCCCGCGATATGAATACGGACTCGGACGCCTGGATGGCCTCCATCCAGAAAAGATGATCCTCGCCCGCTGATTTCATGCTCTCACGAAAGCGCACGGCACGCGTGGAAGATGGGCGATAAACGACCGTCGACGTTTGCGCAATGACGTGCCGAAGAAACAATCCAAACGCATCCTCGCGCGAGAGGCGGACAAGATTCTTGTCGGCGACGCCGGGTATGTGGCGGAGAAATTCGTCGACGCCAATCAGTTCGAAATAAGAGGCGTGGTGGCCGGGGCGCGTATGATCGCAACAATAGAAACCAGCCTGTTTTTCCGTCCCGAGCGCATCGATGGCGGCTTTCAGATGGTTCGTCTTCCAGACATCGTCCGAGTCCAGAAACGCCACCAGATCGGCGCTCGAGCCAAGCTCATCGAGACCGCGGTTGCGCGCAGCGGCCGCTCCGGCATTCGTCTGTTCGACGATGGAAAGCTTGAATCCGTCGGGAGCGGCGAGGCCTGCGAGCTCGGATTTCGCAGAAACCGTTGACCCGTCGTCAACAACGACAATGTGGACCTGCGTCTCTGACGCGTCGATGTCCTGCTCGAAGACAGATTTGACGGCTCGTGAAAGCGGTCCCGTGGCTTCCTGGTAAAAAGGAATGACGACGCCCACCAAGATCAATCGACGTCTCCGAACATTGCACGGCGTCCGCGGTCTGGAGCCACGCACATGTTATAATCAATCAGCTTTTGAGATGGCAAGAACGGCTGTGTCCGGCCTGTGGCGACGTCCCACGCGTGAGGATGTCGCGCCGGGATCATGCTTTCGTGCGTCCTTGAGGAGCGACGCAACGAAGGCGTCGCATCCTGCAAGGTTTTCAGTAAACGCCTCTGGCCTTGATCACTGCCGGAATGGTCTGGAACAGAATGCCGATGTCCCGCGTGAACGACCAGTTCGTCACATAATGCCGGTCGAGTTCGACGCGTTCATCGTAGCCGGTGTCGTTGCGGCCGCTGACCTGCCAGTAGCCGGTGAGGCCGGGGCGGGCACGGCTGTAGTCTTCGAAGGCCTGCCCGTAACGGGAGATCTCTTCCTCGACGATCGGACGCGGGCCGTCGAAGCTCATGTCGCCGCTCAGGATGTTGAACAGCTGCGGCAGTTCGTCGAGGCTGGTCTTCCGCAACGTGCGG